>JAJFVF010000004.1 GCA_021371935.1 bacterium | reverse complement strand
GGCTGAGATATACGTATTGACTAAGGAAGAGGGCGGTCGTCACACACCGTTCTTCAAGGGTTACAGGCCTCAGTTCTACTTCCGCACGACCGACGTGACTGGTGCGATGGAGTTGCCTGAGGGCACCGAGATGATAATGCCCGGCGACAACGTAACGATCAGTGCTGAGTTGATAGTGCCGATCGCATTGGAGCAGGGTTTGAACTTTGCGATTCGCGAGGGCGGCCACACTGTAGGTGCAGGCGTCGTCAGCGAGGTAATTGAATAGGGGTTAGGGATTAGGGAATAGGGGATAGAGATAGTAACTGTCCCCTAACCCCCATCCCCCTGTCCCCCAACTGGAGTTGGAATATATGCGCAAGGACAAGGTAAGAATCAGGCTGAAGGCGTTTGATCATCGTGTGCTGGATCAGAGCGCTGAGCGGATCGTCGAAACGGTGCGCCACACCGGCGCAAGGATTTCCGGTCCGGTGCTGCTTCCGACGGAGAAGGACATCTACTGCGTCAACCGCGGCACCACCATCGACAAGGAATCGATGGAGCACTTCGAGATCAGGACGCACAAGCGTCTGATCGATATCTTGAATCCGGGGCCTAAGACGATTGACGCTCTCATGCGTCTCGATTTGCCCAGCGGCGTGGATATCGAGATCAAGCTTTAGGGGATCATCAAATGATCAATGGAATTTTAGGAAAGAAGCTGGGAATGACCCAGGTCTTCGATGAGAAAGGTCATCTTGTACCGGTGACTGTCATTGAGGCCGGCCCGTGCGTTGTGACGCAAATCAAGACCGAGGACAAAGACGGTTACGAGGGCGTTCAGGTTGCTTTCGGCGATGTAAAAGAAAAAAAGATTAACAAGCCGCTCAAAGGGCATCTTGCGAAGTCGGGCTCGGCTCCCAAGCGATATCTGCATGAGATAGTAGTTGATGATCTGGGCGAGGTAACTCTCGGCCAGGAGATCAAGGCAGACGTTTTTGACCGGGGCGACGTGGTCAAGGTGACTGGAATATCAAAGGGCAAGGGTTTCGCGGGTGCCGTCAAGAGATGGCATTTCCATGGCGCAGACATGACCCATGGTTCTATGATACACCGCAAGCCTCAGTCCGGCGGCGCGACCGATGCTGCTCGCACATTCAAGGGTGTAAGACGCCCTG
This sequence comes from bacterium, assembly GCA_021371935.1. Classification (NCBI taxonomy): domain Bacteria; species bacterium. Next base: position 195,908 of record JAJFVF010000004.1, on the reverse strand, counting down.
GTCGAATGGGTGGAAAGCAGATCACGCAGCGTGGACTATCGGTCTTTAGAGTTGATGCATTCCGAAATCTGATCCTCGTCGAGGGTTCGGTGCCGGGCGCAAATGGCGGATTGGTTTTTGTCCGCAGGCAGATGATAGGAGGATAGTCAGATGGCCAAAATCAATCTGCAGGATATGACCGGTAAAAAGATTGGTGACGTCGAGCTCAAGTCAGAGGTATTTGATGTTGCGCCGAATGTGGCTTTGATGCATCAGGCTGTTGTGGCTGAGCAGGCAAATATGCGCCAGGGAACTGCCGATACGAAAACGCGCAGTGAAATAAGCGGTGGCGGCGCCAAGCCATATCGCCAAAAAGGCACAGGTCGTGCTCGCCAAGGTTCGATTCGTGCTCCTCATTATTATCATGGTGGAGTTGTGTTCGGACCCGAGCCGAGGTCATACAGAAAGTCGCTGCCCAAAAAGATGAGGCGCGGAGCTCTGCGCTGTGCACTGTCGGCAAGGGTGGCCGATGAAGCAGTCGTGGTTGTCGATGAGATCAAGCTCGATGTTATCAGCACCAAAAAGATGGCGGCTTTTCTTGATGATGTTGGAGCGACTCGCAGAGCGCTTGTCGTAGTTGACGGTCTATCAAATGAAATTTTACTTTCGTCACGCAACATTCCTGGCGTTGAGCTTAGGGTTGCGCCTTGTCTGAGTGTTCGCGACGTATTGAACGCCGACAAGATCGTCATGACTCGTGCGGCGGTGGCGAAACTAGAGGAGGTCTTTGCTTAGATGAAAGATCCTTATGCCGTCATAAAGCGGCCGTTGATTACTGAAAAGGGCATGGGCGCATCATCGATGGGCAAGTATGTCTTTGAAGTCGATATCAACGCCAATAAGATAGAGATAGCCGAGGCCGTGAAGAAGATATTCCCGGCGGTGGATGTTGTCAAGGTCAATACTCTGCGTGTCAAAGGTAAGGCCAAGCGTATGGGTAGAATGGGCCAGGGCAAGACCGCTGATTGGAAAAAGGCGTATGTCACACTTAAGGCCGGCCAGCATATAGAAATATTTGAGGGAGCCTAACTATGGCAGTCAAAGAATTCAAGCCTACCTCGCCCGCACGGCGTTATTATACGGTTTCCTCGTTTGAGGAGATCACGAAGTCAACGCCTGAAAAGAGCTTGCTCAGGCCGATAAAGCGGACCGGGGGACGCAACAACCAGGGCACGTTGACAATGCGCCATCAGGGCGGTGGTCACAAGAGGCAGTATAGAGTAATAGATTTCAAGCGCGACAAGATCGGTGTGCCGGGCAAGGTTGCCGGCATCGAGTATGACCCGAACCGCTCTGCTCGTATAGCACTTATTAACTATGCCGATGGCGAGAAGAGGTATATCCTCTGGCCGCTTGGTCTAGGTGTTGGTGACCGAGTTATAGCTGACGAGACGGCTGACATTAGACCGGGCAACTGCATTCCGCTTGCAAATATACCGCTTGGAACAATCGTTCATAATATCGAGCTTAAGGTCGGCAAGGGCGGCCAGATTGTTCGCAGTGCAGGTGGCGGGGCTCAGCTTATGGCAAAGGAAGGCAAGTATGCCAACCTAAGGCTTCCATCGGGTGAGATGCGCAATGTGCCGATCATGTGCAAAGCCACAATCGGGCAGCTTGGCAATGTCGAGCATGAGAACATTTCCATCGGCAAGGCCGGCAGGTCGCGATGGAAAGGTATCAGACCGACTGTCCGCGGAGTTGTTATGAACCCGAGAGACCATGCTCATGGCGGTGGTGAGGGTAAGTCACCTGTCGGACGCAAGACACCTGTCTCGAAGTGGGGCAAGCCCGCGCATGGGACCAAGACGCGCGGCAAGAAGCTTTCTGATGCAATGATCGTCAGAAGAAGAAACGCAAAGTAGGGGGATAGCTAGTGGGACGCTCACTGAAAAAGGGACCGTATGCGGACCCGAAACTCCTTAAAAAAATTGAAGATATGAACGCCAGGGGCGAAAAGAAGATCATTCAGAGTTGGTCACGCCGTTCGACGATCTTCCCGCTGATGATCGGGCACACAATTGCTGTGCACGACGGCAGGAAGCATATTCCAGTGTTCGTCACCGAGAATATGGTTGGGCACAAGCTGGGCGAGTTCGCCCCGACCAGACTCTACCGAGGGCACGGCCATCACACCGAGCGCTCGACAGCCCTTAAGTAATTACGCAATAGACATGAGGCGATGCCTCATGACAGTAGAAGAAACGGTTGGAGTCGACTTTGTGGTTTTGGGCTCTTAGCTCTCCACTCTCCACTCTCAGCTGTTTTTGGGAGGCCAATGGTATGCAGGCAATAGCGAAGGCGCGTTTTGTGCGCACCTCGCCGCGGAAGGCCCGCCTTGTTATAGATGAAATACGAGGCAAGGATGTCAAGCAGGCACTGGGAATTTTGCAGTTCACGCCGAATTTTGCGGCGCGACTGATCGAAAAAGTTCTCAAGTCGGCTGTGGCCAATGCGGAGAACAATCACCATATGGATGGTGAAAACCTGAAGGTTTCACTCGCAATGGTAGACGGCGGACCTCTGATGAAGAGGCTGCGCTACGCGCCTCAGGGACGCGGCTACCGGATGGTCAAGAGACTTTCTCATATAACCATAGGTGTCGAGGAGACGGAGGCGAAGCCGAAGAAGAAGCGCAAGGAAGTAGCACGGACGGCGAAGCCGGGTACAAAGGCTCCTAAGGCTGCGGCTCCAAAGACGACAACAAAGCGTGCTCCGAAAAAGAGTGAGGAGCCTGCTGATGTTGAAAAGGAAGAAGTGGTCAAGGCTGAGCAGGTAGAGCAGGTCGAAAAGAAGGCTCCAAAGACGACAGCAAAGCGTGCTCCGAAGGCCAAGGCGTCCGCAAAGACACCGGCACCTGAAACAACAAAGACGGAAACGGCACAATCCGAAGGCGAGCAAGACGCCAAAGGAGGCGAGTAGTTGGGACAGAAAGTTCATCCAATAGGTTTTAGAATCGGAGTAATCCGGGAGCCTGAGAGCAAATGGTATGCCTCAGACAAAGAATTTGCTGGGCTCCTGATACAGGATGCCAAGATTCGCAAGTTCGTGAAAAAGACTCTCTATGCTGCGGGTATTTCCAAGGTAGAGATCGAGAGAGCTGCAAACAAGGTCAAGGTCACCGTGTACACAGCAAAGCCGGGCATTATTATCGGCAGAGGCGGCAAAGGCGTTGACGACCTGCGCGGCGAGATCGAAAAAATCGCCGGCGGCAAGATGGTCCATGTCAATGTGCAGGAGATCAGGAACCCGGAGATCGAGGCGCAGCTTGTAGCCGAGTCAATTGCTCAGCAGATAGAGAAGCGTATTTCCTATAAGCGTGCAAACAAGCAGGCTGTACTGCGCTCAATGAGAATGGGAGCCAAGGGTATCCGCATTCGCGTTGCAGGGCGGCTTGGCGGTTCTGAAATGGCGCGTGTTGACGGTGATAAGTCCGGCAAGGTTCCGCTTCACACTCTAAGAGCCGACATCGACTACGGTTTCACCGAAGCGAAGACGACCTACGGTCACATCGGCGTCAAGGTATGGATATACCGTGGTGACATATTGCCTGGCTCAAGGCGTCCTGAACCGAGTGAGGAAGAGATTATGGCCGCAAGAAGACCGCGTCGCCCAAGAGGCGAGCGATCTGAGCGCGGAGAGCGATCTGACCGTGGTGGACGCGGTGGTCGTGGTGGCGGACGTGGTGGTCGCGGCGGCGGCGAGAGGAGAAGTTAAGCCAAATGCTAATGCCCAAGAGACCAAGATATCGCAAAGTAATGCGCGGTTCGCGTGCCGGTAAGGCTAATAAAGGAAATAAAGTCGATTTTGGCGAGTATGGACTTCAGGCGCTTGAGGCGGCCTGGATAACAGCCAATCAGATCGAAGCGGCCAGAGTTGCAATCACTAGACACGTCAAGAGAGGCGGGCAGGTGTGGATTCGCATCTTCCCAGACAAGCCTATCACCAGAAAGCCTGCTGAGACCCGTATGGGAAGCGGCAAGGGAAACCCTGAAGGTTGGGTGGCTGTTGTCAAGCCCGGAAGAATGCTTTTCGAGATGGCTGGTGTTGACGAAGGCCTGGCAAAAGAGGCTATGAGACTTGCTTCTCACAAGCTGCCTATTGCGACCAGGTTTGTGACCAAGAAAGAGCAGAGTGAAATCAGTGAGACAGTCTGAGCTTCGCAGCAAGGTAAAGCAGTCTAGTGATACAGAGCTGGAGACGATGCTCGCACAGGAGCGTGAGAACCTGTACAAAATGAGGCAGCAGATCGCCTTGAAGCAGTTGGACAATCCTCACGCCATAGGTATTGCACGAAAAAACGTGGCACGAATACTCGGCGAGCTCAAGACCCGCGAGATTAAGGCAGGCAAGTGATGGACAGAAGCAGACGAAAAGTCCGAAGTGGACGTGTAATAAGCGACAAGATGGACAAGACGGTTGTGGTTGCCATCGAGACCCTGGTCAGGCATCCGCTCTACGGCAGGATCGTGCGCAGGACCACAAAGTTCAAGGCTCACGATGAAGCGAATGAGTGCGGCATTGGCGATACGGTCGAGATTATGGAAACCAGGCCGCTTTCCAAGGACAAGTGCTGGCGGGTCGCCCGCGTTGTCGAAAAGGCGAAATAGTTACCAGGTTTCGGGTGCCAGGTATTGGGTGTCGGATCAAAATTTCTGGCACCCGACATCCGGCACCTGATACTCGGAAGAGAGGTAGACAATGATACAGCCCTATACGCGATTGAGAGCTGCTGATAACTCAGGCGCACGTGAGATTCTATGCGTTAGAGTGCTCAAGGGATCGAACGGACACTATGCGGGTGTCGGCGACATAATCATCGGCGCTGTAAAGCAGGCGACTCCTGGAGCGACCGTAAAGAAGAGTGAAGTCGTTCGATGCGTAGTTGTGCGCACGAAGAACGACATTCAGCGTCCGGATGGCTCGATCCTTCGCTTTGACGATAATGCAGCCGTGGTAATCAACAATACAAACGAACCGCGAGGGACCCGAATTTTCGGTCCTGTAGCCCGCGAGTTAAGAGACAAAGGGTTTATGCGAATCATATCGCTAGCGCCCGAAGTTATTTAATTTAGTAATCAGTATTTGAGATTTAATATTCCCATAGGTGGGAGAGTCGTATGAAAAAGAAGAAACCGGTATACGAAGCAAAAATGAGGCTGAAGAAGGGCGATGAAGTAATCGTTCTTTCAGGCAAGGATAAAGGCAAGCGCGGCAAGGTGCAGCAGACCGTACCCGAACAGGGCAAGGTAATTGTCGAGGGAATCAACATGGTAACGCGCCACCAGAAAGCTCGCGGACAATCGTCTCGTGCAATTGTTAAGCAGCAGATGGGTGAAGTGCAGATGCCGCTCGGTGTTCCTGTAAGCAAGGTGATGCTGATATGCCCGAACTGCAACAAAGAGACCAGGTCTGCCAGCACAAAGGCATCTGATGGCGCACCGGCTCGCAAGTGCCGGAAATGCGGCACCGTGATCGAGAGTTAGGGAGTAACTTATGCCGAGAATGAAGGACAAATATAAGAGCGAGGTTCTGCCGAGCCTGATGAAGACGTTCAGCTACAAAAACGTAATGCAGGCGCCAAGGCTGACCAAAGTAGTCGTGAATATGGGCGTAGGGCAGGCGACTCAAGACGCCAAGCTCCTGGACGGCGCAATCAATGATATGACATTGATCACCGGCCAGAAGCCGGCTGTGACTCGCGCCACGAAATCGATCTCTAACTTCAAGGTCAGAGAGGGGATGCGTGTCGGCTGCAAGGTCACACTTCGCGGAGCCATGATGTTCGAGTTTCTGGACAGGCTGTTCAACATAGTGCTTCCGAGAGTCCGTGACTTTGGTGGAGTCCCCGCCGATTCGTTCGATGGGCGAGGTAACTTTGCCATGGGTCTCAAAGAGCAGCTCGTTTTTCCTGAGATCGACTATGATAAGATCGACCGCACGCGCGGTATGAATATCGTTATTGCCACTACGGCGAAGACCGACGAGGAGGGCAGAGCCTTGCTGAAGGCGTTGGGTCTGCCGTTCAGAGAGGCTTAGTCCATGAAAAAGTATTCTATCGAAGCAATAAGAAATGTTGCGTTGGTAGGGCACGGCGGCACGGGTAAGAGTTCGCTTGCTGAGGCGATGCTCTACGCTTCCGGGGCAATCAGCAGACTTGGTCGTGTGGATGACGGCTCAGCTGCCAGTGATTTCGACCCGGATGAAGTTAGCAGGAAAATGAGTATTAACGCGGCAGTATTGCCGTGTGAGTGGAAGAACGCAAAGATCAACTTTGTGGATACGCCCGGCTATCCTGATTTTGTTGGAGATGTCATCGGCAGTATGAGAGCGGTAGAGGCTGCACTTATTCTGGTCGACGGCACAGGCGCCATTGAGGTTGGTACCGAGACTGGCTGGGACCTTGCCACGGAGGCAGGGATCACCAAGATGTTCTTTGTCAACAAACTTGAAAAAGAGAATACAGACTTTAACAGAGCGCTGGAAGCTCTGAGGTCAAAGTTTGGAACGAGCGTAGCTCCGCTTCAGCTTCCGATTGGCTCTGAGGACAAGTTCATAGGCGTGGTCGATCTGCTGTCGCATAAGGCATATAAGTGGGAGAACGGCAAGGTTGCCCCGACTGATATTCCGGGAGAGATGCAGTCTCAGATCGAGCAGATGCGCGAGGCGCTGATTGAGTCCGTAGCTGAGATGGACGATGCGCTCATGGAGAAGTATTTTGAAGAGGGAACTCTTCCTGATGAAGACATAGCCAAAGGTCTGGAGCTTGGTCTGAAGTCGGGTAAGGTTGTTCCGGTGCTTTGCGGTTCGGCTATGAAGATGGTCGGTGTAGATACACTGCTTGACTTTATAGTATCAAGTGTGCCTTCACCTGCATCAATTCCGCCGGTCGAGGGCAAGAGTCCTTCTGGTGCCGATGAGAAGCGTGGACCCAATGATCCGTTCTGTGCGCTGGTATTCAAGACTATGGCCGATCCATATGTAGGCAAGCTGACGTATTTCCGAGTCTTTTCCGGCTTGATGAAGTCTGACTCGCACATATTTAACGCGAACAAGGATCATGATGAGCGGGTAGGGCAGGTCTATTTCCTGCAGGGTAAGAATCAGGAAGCGACCTCTGAAGTTGGACCCGGCGACATTGGTGCTGTAGCGAAGCTTCAGGAGACTACGACCGGCGACACACTTTGCGACAAGGCCAAGCCGATTGTGCTTAATCCCATAGCGTTCCCTGAGCCTGTTTATTCACTGTCCGTTAAGGCGAAGACAAAGGCTGATGAGGACAAACTTGGTCCGGCTTTGCAAAAGCTCAGTGAAGAGGATCCATCGTTCAAGACGCATCGTGATGCTGAGACCAGTCAGACGATTATGGCCGGTCAGGGCGATACGCATATTGACATCGTAGTCGAAAGACTCAAGCGCAAGTTCGGGGTTGAAGTCGAGACAGAGATACCGAAGATTGCGTATCGTGAGACAATCACGGGCACCGCTGAAGCTCAGGGCAGACACAAGAAGCAGACAGGCGGCCGTGGTCAGTTTGGAGACTGCTGGGTCAAGCTCGAGCCTCAACCGAGGGGCGAGGGTTATGAGTTTGTTGATGCGATTGTGGGCGGCGCAATACCGAGGCAGTGGATTCCATCGGTCGATAAAGGCATTCGTGAGGCGATGTCAACCGGAATCCAGGCCGGAGCAACGGTTGTGGATATCAAAGCAACCTGTTATGACGGGAGCTTTCATACCGTCGACTCATCTGATATGGCTTTCCAGCTTGCAGGCAGGCTTGCATTCAGAGCGGCTGCTGAAAAGGCTAACCCTGTAATACTTGAGCCGGTTATGGAAGTTGAAGTAATTGTGCCGGAAGAGTTCATGGGCGACGTTATAGGAGACCTGAACTCAAAGCGCGGCAGGGTCGCGGGTATGGAGCCGATTGGCGGCGGCAGACAGAGAATAAAGGCACAGGTGCCGCAGTCTGAGATGCTCAGATATTCGATTGATCTGCGTTCAATCGCTCGCGGCAGAGGCCGATTCTCTGCGAAGTTTTCTAACTATGAAGAGGCTCCGCACAGTGTTGCGCAGCAAATTATTGCAGAAGCCGAAAAGGCTAAGAAAGAAGAGTAGTACGGTTAGGCTACTTCTAACCTATAACATCTAGACTAGGAGTTGATTCCGTGGCAAAACAGTGCCTGATTCAAAAACAGCAGCGCAAGCCGAAGTTCAGCGTGCGAAAATACAATCGCTGTGGGCTTTGTGGTAGATCAAGAGGATACATCCGCAGGTTTGGAATCTGCAGAATATGTTTCCGTGAGATGGCGCATCAGGGATTGATCCCCGGCGTCACCAAATCGAGCTGGTAATTAAGAAAACCGAGCAGATGATAGGGCAGCTATTAGCTTTCTCTCTGCTCTCTGACTGAAATTTGTTTGACAGCGACTCGCACAAAATGATAAACTTTTTAGATGTGCGGGCCGGTAGACGGAGGATCAAGCATGACCGTGACAGATCCTGTAGCAGACCTGCTGACGAGGATTCGGAACGCGAATTCAGCGAAGCATGACTTCGTGGAGGTACCTGCTTCAAAATTGAGTATGGAAATACTTCGTATCTTGAGGGACGAAGGGTTCATCAAAAATTACGAATCTTTGAAGGACCGGAAATTCCCGACTGCCAAGATAGCTTTGAAGTATGGTCCAAAACAGGAACAGATCATTAGCAATCTGAAGAGGGTATCAAAGCCCGGACTCAGAGTATACGCCAAGCGTGACAAAGTGCCGAGAGTGCTTCGTGGACTGGGTGTGGCCGTCATCAGCACATCCAGGGGCGTTATGACTGACCGTGATGCCAGGAAACTCGGCATTGGTGGCGAAGTTCTGTGCTACATTTGGTAGAGTAGGAGAGGTTATTATGAGCAGAATAGGGCAATTACCTATACCGCTGCCGAGTGGAGTGCAGATCAGCCAGGAAGATGGTGTCCTCACCGTCAAGGGTCCCAAAGGGGCTCTGAGCCGATCGTTGCCCGGCGCGATTGAGATAAAAGTAGAGGACAACGCGGTAATTTGCGAGCGTCCTTCAAACAGCAAGGAGCATCGCTCGCTTCATGGTCTGACAAGGACGCTGGTCAACAATATGGTAGTCGGTGTCACATCGGGCTATGAGAAGCGGCTGCAGGTGCAGGGTGTTGGTTATCGTGCGGAGCTTCAGGGCAAGAACCTGAATCTTCAAGTGGGACTTTCTCACCCTGTCCTTGTCGAACCGATGAATGGTGTTGAGTTCGAGGTCGGTATGGATACCAACACAAGAATGCCGTTCATTATTGCGCGATGCATCGACAAGGAAGTGTTGGGACAACAGGTAGCGAACATCCGCAAGATAAGACCGCCGGAGCCGTATAAGGGTAAGGGCATCCGCTATTATGGCGAAGTCGTAAGACGCAAAGCCGGCAAGAGCGGTAAAGCAACCAAATAATTTAGTATTTAGTAATTTACATTGAGTATTACATTTGTATGTTGGATGTTGGGTTGGAGAGATGAGAATAACCCCAACCCCCAACCCCTGACATTCAAACTATATTGGGGGCACTATGAATAAGAAGGAACTACTTCGGCAAAAGCGCCATAAGAGAGTAAGAAAGACCGTGGCCGGGACAGAGTCTAAGCCAAGACTTGATGTCTACAGAAGCATATGTAACATATATGCTCAGGTGATTGACGATCAATCCGGCAAAACGCTGGTCTCCGCTTCAACGATAGATGGCGAATTGAAGTCGAAAGTCAAGAGCGGCGGCAACATCGAGGCCGCAAAGTTGGTCGGTCAGCTTGTTGCAAAGCGGGCTGTCGAAAAGGGTATTGAGACGGTCGTTTTCGATCGTGGCGGATACAAGTATCATGGCCGTGTCGCAGCGCTGGCAGATGGCGCGCGCGAGGCCGGGCTGAAGTTCTAGGAGCCTAGGGAGGAAGCATGCCTAAGATCAATGCGGATACGCTCGATATGGAAGAGCAGGTAATCCGGACGAATAAGGTACAAAAGACCCACAAGGGCGGTCGCACACTCAGCTGGAGCGTTCTGGTTGCTGTTGGCGACAGAAATGGCCATGTGGGCATAGGCCTGGGTAAGGCTGCGGGTATTCCAGATGCCATACGAAAGGGCATTGAGGAAGCCAAGAAGAACGTCATTGAGGTGCCGATGGTGGGAACGACGATCCCTCACGACATCGAGATGGACTATGGTGCAGCCAAGGTCAGAATGAAGCCCGCTTCTTCAGGAACTGGGGTTGTGGCCGGTGGCGCAGTAAGGCCTATATTGGAACTTGCAGGTGTTCGTGATGTGCTTGCCAAGTCGCTTGGTTCGCCTAATGCAGTCAACACTGCCAGAGCGACGATCAAGTGTCTGGAGAACATCAGAGTGGCGGAGAAAGTTGCCGAGCTTCGCGGCAAGTCACTTGAAGAAATGGTGCCATGGCTTGTACGCAAGCGTCAGGAAGAAGAAATGGCATCCGGTGGCGAGTTTGGCGAGCCGGGTGTAAGCGGCGAACAGACCGAAGAGGCAGCCGAGGCCGTTGAGGCCGAATAAAGCAGTCGTAAATAGAGCTCGGGGTTTCCGAAGTTCGTGTGACTTATAGATGAGGCATATAATGCTTAAGATTACGCTGAAAAACTCAGTAATAGGATACAACAAACGGCAGCGCGCTACTGTAAAGGCCCTTGGGTTGGGCAAGGTAGGTTCGTCTGTTGTGCAGTCTGCAAATGACTGCGTGAAGGGCATGATCAATAAGGTCGGTCACCTTCTTGAAGTAGAAGAACTCAGCGATCCTGTGGAGGTAAAGGAATGAGACTCGAGGATTTGCGTCCTGCTCCGGGATCAACGCATAAATCGAAGCGTGTAGGCCGAGGCACGGGTTCCGGCCAGGGCAAGACTGCCGGCAAGGGTCACAAAGGGCAGAAGGCACGAAGCGGTCAGAAGCCCAGACCGGGTTTTGAAGGTGGACAGACTCCTCTGCACCGCAGACTTCCACAGAGAAGTGGGTTCAGAAATGTGAACCGCAAGATTTATGCGATTGTAAGCCTGGATGATCTTGAAAGATTCGACGCCGGTACCGAGGTCACACCGGAACTGCTTATCACGAGTGGTCTGGTTGGAGGAGCAATGGACGGCATAAAAGTGCTCGGTGATGGTGAGATAACCAAATCTCTTACAGTGCGTGCTCATAAGTTCAGCAAGAGCGCCGAAGAGAAGCTCAAAGCTGCAGGCGGCACGACGGAGGTATTATAGATGCTTGCATCGTTGATGGCAGCGTTTAGAGTTCCAGATTTGAAGAAGAGGATTACATTCCTCTTCATGATGTTTGCTGTCTATGTGGTTGGGCTGCATATTTCCGTTCCCGGTGTCAACACAGAGATATTGTCGGAAAGACTCAGTGGTGGTCTGTTCGATATTCTCAATGCGTTCACCGGAGGCGCTTTCAAGAAGTATACGATCTTTGCTATGGGCATTATGCCCTACATCAATGCGTCGATTATTATGCAGCTTTTGACAATTGCCATTCCGCAGTTGGAAGAGTTGCAGAAAGAAGGTGCAGCAGGCCAGAAGAAGATCAGACTGTGGACAAGGTGGCTGACAGGCGCATTGGCCGTATTCCAGGCGTTTGGAACAACAACATGGCTTCGTTCGATGGGTGCTATTCAGTCTCAAGGTGGCCTGTTTGATCCGACTATCTGGTGGATTGCAATCACACTTGCTGCAGGGACAGCATTCCTGATGTGGATGGGTGAGCAGATAACCGATAAAGGCATAGGAAACGGCGTATCGATAGTAATTTTTGCCGGCATCATTGCATATCTGCCAAGCCAGATATTTACAACGATGGAAGTTGTAATTACAAACGGCTGGTGGTTTAAGCTGGCTTTGTTGGTAGCGTTATTCGTCGGGACCATAGCATTTATGATCGCCGTTACACAGGCTCAGCGCAAGATACCAATTCAGCATGTCAAGCGCGTAGTCGGCAACAAGATGTATGGTGGGCAATCGAGTTTTCTACCATTGAAGGTTAACTCGGCTGGAGTAATCCCGATCATCTTTGCGGTGTCAATCCAATATTTTCCGCTTACGGTTGTAAACATCTTTACGCATGGCGACCCTCAGACCAAATTCGGTGAAATTGCTCAGAGCTTTGCTAATAACATTGCTCCAGGTGCCACTTGGTGGGGGTCATTGTTTTATGCACTTATGATTATTGGCTTCACCTATTTCTACACAGCTGTAACGTTCAATGTAAAGGACGTTTCAGATAATCTCAAGAAGTGGGGAAGCTTTATTCCAGGCATCAGGCCTGGTAAGCCGACACAGGAATATCTCGACAAGATCATGACCAGAATCACTCTTTCAGGCGCGATCTTCCTGGCGATTGTTGCACTGCTTCAGTATTATGTTCCGTCGATTACAGGTATTCAGACTTTCAGCCTGGTTGGCGGCACATCACTGCTGATCGTAGTTGGTGTTGCACTTGAGACGATGCAAGCTATCGAAAGTCACCTGCTCATGAGGCACTACGAAGGCTTCATTAAATAGAATTGCAGTCTATGAGCATCAGTTGGCAATCGGTTGTGATTTTAGCAGCCGGTTGCCCATTGCTGTGTGAATAGTGTATAATTGTAAGGTTGACGGTTTTTTACTGCTGAATACGAGGGTTATTTTGAGGATAGTTTTGTTTGGACCTCCAGGGTCCGGTAAGGGTACGCAGGCAAGTATACTTAAAGAAAAATATGGCGCGGCGCACATATCGACTGGAGATACACTGCGCGAAGCCGTCGCAAACAAGACTGAAGTTGGTCTTAAGGCCAAGGAATATATGGAAAAGGGCGAGTTGGTGCCCGATGAAGTCGTGATCGCAATCGCAAAGGACAAGCTCGCTTCGGTAGGTGGGGAAGGTTTTTTACTTGATGGCTTTCCTCGCACGATTGCACAGGCTGAAGCGCTTGATGCAGCACTTGCTGAGATCGCCAAGCCGCTTGATGCGGTTGTCAATCTAGAGGTTGATGACGAGGAACTAGTAAAGCGGCTTTCCGGCAGGAGAGTATGTCCCGGATGCGGTGAGCCATATCATGTGGATACAAAGGCTCCAAAGGTTGAGGGCAAGTGTGACAAGTGCGGTGGTGATCTTGTTCACAGGGCTGATGACCAGCCCGATGCAATCAGAAACAGACTGAAAGTTTATAACAATCAGACTGCACCGGTTCTTGGGTATTATGGCGAAAAGGGGATATTGAAGAACATCGATGCAGTCGGCGCTATAGCCGACATTCAAGCCAAAATAGCAAAGGCACTTGGTGCATAATGATAATCAAAAAGACGCCGGCTCAGATAGAAAAAATGCGAGCCGCAGGTGCGGTAGTTGCGAGGTGTCTGAAAGAGATTGCTGAATCAATCGTTCCGGGCAAGACAACTACGTTGGATATCGACCGGATGGCCGAAGAGCTGACCAAGAAGTATCGTGCCAAAAGCTCGTTTAAGAATTATAGAGGCTACCCTAATTCAGTGTGTGTTGCTGTAAATGAAGAAGTGGTTCATGGTATTCCTGGTAACAGAGCACTGATGTCAGGCGATATTGTGGGTATAGACTTTGGAGCAATTGTAGACGGCTGGCAGGGCGATTCGGCGATAACAATTTTAGTTGGCGACAAAGGGACTGAAGAAGCAAAGCGTCTGTTGAGAGTTACTCGCGAGGCGCTGTATATGGGTATTGATGCTGCCAGGGTCGGCAACAGATTGTCAGACATTGGTCATGCTATTCAGTCATACGTTGAGAAGAATGGCTATTCAGTTGTCCGTGATCTGGTCGGCCATGGAATAGGGCGAAATATGCATGAGGACCCGCATGTTCCGAACTATGGCATGCCGGGTAAGGGCGTAAGGCTCGAAGAGGGAATGACTCTGGCAATAGAGCCTATGGTAAATGTCGGTACATATGAGGTCGAGACTCTTGGGGACAGTTGGACGGTAGTTACAGCGGACGGTTCTTTGTCAGCTCATTTTGAGCATACTGTTGCGATAAGACGTGACGGTCCTGACATCCTGACCGTGATACCGACTGAGGAGGCGTTAACCACAAATGGCTAAAGAAAAGGCCATAGAAGTCGAAGGGCGGGTAAGTGAATCCCTTCCCAACGCAATGTTTCGTGTGGAACTCCCGAATGGGCATATGGTGCTCGCGCATGTCTCTGGCAAGATCAGGATGCACTTTATAAAAATCCTGCCAGGAGATCGCGTATTATTGGAACTTAGCCCGTATGACCTGACTCGGGGGAGAATTATATATCGATACAAGTAGGGGCATGACAACCGGCGGCTGGTCTTCACCCTCACATCGAACACTCGGGTGTGGACTTCGGTAGGATTGCTTTCTACATTCTGAGAGGTCAAATAGATGAAAGTAAGAGCTTCTGTGAAGCCCATGTGTGACAAGTGCAAGGTGATCAAGCGGAAGGGTGTTATCCGCGTGATCTGCAAGCAGTATCCTAAGCATAAACAGCGACAAGGATAGTAACTTAGTTCCCTCTCTCCTGGCGGGAGAGGGTTGGGGTGAGGGGGAATCCCACACCTTTTTGATTGGAGGGTAATGTAGCTTGGCGAGAATTGCAGGTGTAGACCTTCCCAGGGACAAAAAAGTAGAATATGCGCTGACCTATATATACGGAATCGGTCTTCCCAGCGCTCAGAAGATAGTTGAGAAGGCGGGAGTCGATCCGAATACAAGGATGCGTGACCTGACGGAAGGTGAAATATCGGAACTAAGGCGTGTTATTGAAGGCGAATACACCGTGGAAGGCGATCTACGGCGTGAGCTTTCAATGAGCATCAGGCGTCTTATGGAAATCGGCTCCTACAGGGGTCTTAGGCATCGCCGCGGATTGCCTGTACGTGGTCAGCGAACGAAGACCAATGCGCGAATGCGTAAGGGTCCGCGAAGAACTGTCGGCGTACGCCGCAAGAAGTAGGAGGCTATAATTGGTTAGAAAAGCAGCGACTGTGCGTACAAAAGCCAAGGAAAAGAAAAATATCGTCCAGGGCGTAGCGCACATTAAGAGCACGTTTAATAATACTATAGTGTCCATAACCGATACGACCGGCGCCGTGGTTGCATGGTCAAGTGCGGGTCAGGTTGGATTCAAGGGGACAAAGAAGAGCACCCCGTTTGCAGCGCAGTTGGCTGCTGAAGCGGCAGCGCGCAAGGCCATGGAGCATGGAATGAAGCGTGTGGATGTATTGGTCAAGGGTCCCGGTTCGGGACGCGAGACAGCAATAAGGTCTCTTCAGACAGTGGGTTTGGAGGTCAGTATGATAAAAGACTGCACCCCGATCCCTCACAACGGCTGTCGTCCACCGAAACGACGCAGAGTATAAACAAAGCATAACGCATATATTTAGTATCAATACTCAATACTAAATATCAAATATCAAATGGAGATAAGGTATGGCATCGGAAGGAAACGCTGTCTGCAGATTGTGCAGACGCGAAGGCGTAAAGCTCTATCTTAAGGGCGATAAGTGCTATTCCCGCAAGTGCCCTGTTGAGAAGAGGGCATACCCGCCTGGCCAGCACGGTCAGGGCGGCATGCGGCGCAAATTGTCTGATTACGGCGTCCAGCTCCGCGAAAAGCAGAAGATGCGCCGTGTATATGGCATAAGAGAAGGCCAGTTCAGAATATATG
Organism: bacterium; assembly: GCA_021371935.1. Taxonomy (NCBI): domain Bacteria; species bacterium. The sequence goes on along the minus strand of JAJFVF010000004.1, from coordinate 180,174 downwards.
TCAAGGAAGCCACGCGGCGAACGGGCGTAACGGGTGAGAACCTGCTCCAGCTTCTGGAGATGCGTCTGGACAATGTGGTATATCGGCTGGGACTTGCGACATCAAGAGCCCAGGCTCGTCAATTCGTCAATCATGGCCATATTATGGTCAACGGGAAGCGCGTGGACATCCCTTCATATCAGGTCCGTCCAAATGACACTGTTGAGGTAGTCGAGGGTGCTAAGAAGATTCCTCCGCTTGTCGGGGCAATCGAGGCGTCGGGCGGAAGGGCGTTGCCCACCTGGCTTCAGTTCGATGCGAATCAATTCAGGGGCAACATTGTGTCGGCTCCCACACGCGACGAGATCGATACAGATGTGCAAGAATCGCTAATAGTCGAGTTCTATTCGAGATAATAACGGAGGCGACCAAAACATGGAGATGGTAGCGCCGCGCATCGAAATATTGGAAGACGGGGCAACCTATGGAAAGTTCGTTGTTGAACCGCTGGATCAGGGGTTTGGTTATACAATCGGCAACGCTCTGAGAAGAGTGCTGTTGGCTTCAATACCGGGAGCCGCCATTACATCGGTTAAGATTGATGGTGTGTTACATGAGTTTTCTACAATACCCGGGGTTAAAGAAGATACGACTGAATTGATCCTTAACCTGCGTGAGCTGTATGTCAGGATGGATCTTGATGGCGCGGAGGATATTGATGAACCTCGCGTAATCAGGCTTGATGTTCATGGACCCGGTGAGGTTACGGGTGCCGACCTGATAACACCACCCGAGGTAGAGATAGTAAACCCCGAGGTGCATATTGCAACATTAAACGATGAGACGGCTGCATTGCGGGCCGAACTGACCGTTGAACGCGGCAAGGGATATGTTCTTCCTGAGAAACAGGAGAATATTAAAAAGAGCATTGGCGTGATACCGATTGGAGCGATCTTTGCACCTGTGCGGCAAGTCAGCTATACGGTTGATCCAACAAGGGTCGGTCACAAAACGGACTATGATCGTCTTGTGATCGAAGTTACAACAAACGGAACAGTAATGCCGAGTGACGCTATAAGCGACGCGGCAAAGATTCTCGACAAGCAGTTGAGGCTTTTCTTTGACTTTGCACGAAAGCCGAAGGGTGCAGGCATCGAGTTTGGTGAGGCCGGTATGGGTAATCTTCCTGGACCGCCTGATGCCCGGATTGAGGAGTTGGACTTTTCCGTCAGGACATATAATTGTCTAAAGAAGGCGAATGTTCTTACGATACACGAACTTGTTCAGCTCACTGAAGCGGACCTTATGAACATAAGAAACTTCGGTAAGAAGTCTTTGAATGAGGTGCGCGATAAGCTTGAGTCTATGAATCTCTCTCTCAAACTGGGTGGGGAGCGCAGTGAACTGAAGATATTCCCATCCGGAGATGATGAAGAGGATGAGGATTTCGAGGACGAGGAGATAGCCGAGTCTGAAGAAGAGACCTCTGGCTCCGAAGAAGAAGTTGATGAAGCCGAAGAGTAGAAGATAAGGCAGGTAAAAAATGCGACATCGTGTTGCTGGAAGAAAACTGGATCTGCCGACCGACCAGAGGATGGCCCTTTTGCATGGTCTGGTAAGGTCCTTGATAATGTATGAAAAGATAGAGACGACCGAGCCTCGCGCAAAGGAAGCTCGAGCCATTGCTGAAAAGCTGATTACGCTTGCAAAGCAGAATACGGTTCATGCGCGCAGAATGGCTCGAAAGGTTTTGCCGACAGCCAACATGCCCAAGGGTATGCTCAGTGCTAACGGCAAAGCTCAGAAGGAATTGCGCGCTGAGATGGTAGCAAACGATGCTGTGAAGCATTTGTTTGATGTAGTTGCGCCAAAGTTTGCGGACAAGCAGAGCGGTTACACTCGAATGACGAAGATCGGGTTAAGGCGCGGCGATGCTGCTTCTGTAGTCAAGCTGGAACTCGCGGTAGACTAGTGAGAAACGTCAAGGTCGTCGTTGAATACGACGGCACTGACTACTTCGGCTTTCAGTATCAGCCGGGCGTGCCGACGATCCAGGGAGAGCTTGAAAGAGTTCTATCCACGCTCGTAAAACGCAAGGTGATAGTGTATGGTTCGGGACGCACTGATGCCGGGGTGCATGCGGCAGGTCAGGTAATAAATTTCCGAATAGATGAAGGCATTCCGACTGATCGGGTATGTGCGGCGATGAACTCGCTGCTTCCGAAGGATATAGCAGTTCTTTCGGCAGTCGAAGTGGAAAATGATTTCCATGCCAGATATTCGGCAGTTTCCAGACTGTATAGATATGATATACTCAGTCAGAGCGTGCGGAGCGCACTTGAAGGACGTTTCTGTTGGCATATAAATCGGCCACTGAATGTCGATGCGATGAGAGCAGGGGCTAGATGCCTTCTGGGTGTTCATGATTTCTCGTCGTTTTGGTGTGCGAGGGGGGCGGATGATTGCCCTGTTCGTGATATGAAGTCGATTGTGGTCGACGGGCACGGCGAGCATGTGATAATCGAGATGCGAGCGAATGCTTTTCTGCGTTCGATGGTCAGAGTGATAGTCGGGACGCTGGTCGATGTAGGTCTGGGCAAGTTGGCTGGCTCGGATGTTTGTGACATTTTGGAGGCACAGGATCGCAGGGTTGCAGGTAAGACGGCACCCCCACAGGGCCTTTGCCTTATGGAAGTTGAATACTAAAGAGGATACTCGATGGGTACATATTTTGCTAAACGCGAAGATACGACAAAAAAGTGGTTTGTGATTGATGGTGCTGGGATGCCACTTGGAAGAGTGGCGGCTGAGGCTGCAAAGATTCTACGTGGCAAGCATAAGCCGACATTTACTCCACACATGGACTGTGGCGATCATGTTATAATCATAAACGCTTCAAAGCTTGTCTTGACAGGGACCAACAAGGGTGCCGAGCTTATATACAGGCATTCCGGCTATCCTGGTGGTCTTAAGAGTGTAAGTCGTGCATCAATGATGGAGCAAACACCCGAGAAGGCAGTTATGCGGGCAGTCAAAGGTATGCTTCCGCACAACAAGCTGGGTGATGCGATACTGAAAAAGCTCAGAGTCTATGCGGGTTCAGAGCACTCTCAGGATGCTCAGAAGCCCGAGGAATTGAAATTCTAGATCTGGATGTCAAAAAGTTGAGGCGGGTGATGTTTTCTGCTTTTTGACTTTTTACGGAGGAACGATTTGGAACAGACCGCAAGATATTATGGTACGGGTCACAGAAAGAACGCTACGGCAAGAGTATGGCTGGTTCCGGGTGAGGGGAACGTCACCATCAACGGTCGAACGATGTCTGAATACGTCGGGCGAAAGGCTCTTGAGTTGCTTATTATGCAGCCGTTTGAAGCCGTCGATTCGATGGGCAAGTTCGATGTTGTAGCCAAGTGCACAGGCGGAGGCATTTCCGGTCAGGCCGGTGCTGTACGCCATGGCATCAGTAAGGCTCTGCTTGAGGCAGGCGATGACATGCGCACTCCGCTTCGGCGCCAAGGCTTTTTGACAAGAGACCCGAGAGTTAAAGAACGAAAGAAATACGGACGCAAGAGAGCGAGAAGAGGGTTCCAGTTCAGCAAGCGCTAAGGAACACTGCTGCTCGATGTATACGACTTGGTCCGACGGAATTTCTGCCGGACCAAGTTATGGTGTACTAAAGGAATTCTCTTGTTGCATATGAAGTGAAATGGTATAATTAACTCGCGGGGCGTAGCGCAGCTTGGTTAGCGCGCTAGTTTTGGGAACTAGAGGTCGCGAGTTCGAATCTCGCCGCCCCGACCAATTATTAAAGTTAAACTTTTCTCTATGCGATTTTGCCCTGTCGGGATTCCGGCAGGGTTTTCGCGTATTTACGAGAGTAAAAGCCACCTATTCCCCGTCTTGTTCGAGATGCATCTTGTGGCCGGGCTTTGCTCCTAAAGCCCACATTTCTGGACATTTTCTCTCTGTTTTGCAGATTTTCTCTGAATTCAGTGACCGGGGATTAGTCCGGTCACAAGATTGATATATAGGCAGTGTCTTGCAGTCACATTGTTTAGTATCGATACTTTCTACAATCATCTTTTGGTAAGAGATTTTTATATGCTATTATTCACTGTTCTAAGTTTAGTTGCACTTAAAGGCCATCTCGAGTCTACATTATAAAAGATATTGTAGGTCTATCCAATGATGGCTTTTGCTATGGATTCATACCAAAAATCGCCATTCAAAGTCTTCCGTTCATCATTTACTCCAATGATATGTAGCCGATCTCTATTCGTGATCCGCAACTTTCGCTCGTAGTTTCTTGCGGCTGCGGAATCAGACCCATTGGATTGGTAATGACATATATAAATATCTTTATTGCACTCGTCTATGAGATTTCTAAAAAGGCCATTTACATGGCCATCGTCGCCATTGAAACCAAATCCAACAACAACAACTGCATCTGAGTCACAGAAACTATCATATAGGCCTACATAACGCTTCGACATCTCTATGCATGTCAATGGCTTTATGCCACTTTGAGTGAACATCAACGGTACGGTTATCCTTTCGTAGTTTAAACATTCATTGTCATCAGTAAAGTGGACTATTGTGTTGAGATATGGATCGTAGAAATCATGTACACTGCCGTTAAGATGCTCTACCTGATATGTTGACAACGCACCTTCAGCCACCTCAGGGACCAAACTATTGTAGTTGGTTGTTCCAATAGCCCTTATGTCAAGTCCGATAGTTCCAAAGTTTAATAGATCGTGGTAATAACCTGGGCCGTCTTTAATGCGGGCTGAATCACCACATGCTTTATTGAGAATATAGGTTCTTGCAGTATTGAGAAAGATTACAATCTTTGTGAACTTAGCCCACTCTGCCCTCGGATCGTAAAGATATCGAAAATGCTCGTCTATTAGTGCCTGGTAATTCAGATGGCGTTCCAAGAGCACTTCCAACATTTTTCGCGCAAACTCACCGAATATACTCTCCATACTTGATGACGAACTGACGGTATGTGCTTCTTCTTCCAAAACAAGCTCAAGCGCAGTCAGCCCAGCGCATGATAAATCAATACGAAATACACCGCCTATGTCATCAAATATAGGCAAATCGTTCGGTGCTTTTGCAAATAGAGCTTGGTTCAGACCACTCGCAAGATTCTGACCGTGACATCCTATAAGAAGCTGTAGGAATGCTCTCAAGCTCCGTGTGAGTAGTTCGGACTCTGGTCGGTTTTTTAATACTTCCAACAGGGCTGAAAAATACTCTGATTTGAATAAATCCGTATTTGCCCCGAGCTGTGTGCTCAAACTTACTTTTTGATCATAGATTACATCTCCAATATCTTCACCGATCAGACTCTTAAATATCTGATTCAGTTCAGCTTTCGATATGTCCCAAGACTGCAGCACTCTTTCAGCCTGGATGTCGAACTCATCCAGAAATTTTATGATATCATAACGCCTATACTCCATGATTGATTGTAATAGTGAGGCAAAGTCTGATCTTCCGAAAGCATGAATGCGTTTTACATCAAAATCGTTCGGCAGCCACTTGTTTGCATATACGCTTAATTTATTTACGCTTTTTATGTTATTTCGGAGCTTTGTTTTTTCCTTATCTACATTCGCTCGAAACAAATCCAACGCAAATTTTCCACCAGAAGGTAGTCCGTAGCAAACCTCTGCTCCGGCACCAAAGAACAGTCCTACTTTAATGTTCCCACCCATAGTAGTTCTCCATTCATATTAGATGATTGATTAACATGCATTATTATTACAATATCTCTAATTTAGACTTTCTTCTTTTCCAATCTGGCATTACAAGATCAAGCAGTCTATAGAAATCCTTGCTGTGGTTTGTATATTTCAGATGGCACATCTCGTGAGTAATCACGTAATCTATGCAAAACACCGATGCCTTTGCTAGTTCAGTGTTTAGCATTACGCCGCCAGCTTTGTTGCAACTTCCCCAGCGTTTGGACATTCGCCGAAATGTAATCGATGTGGGATAGTTGACACCATACCTTTGAAGAGACTCAAAACAACGATCAATACGCGTTCTAATCACACGGCGACTGTGATCTGCATACCATTTATCGAGTAAACTTTTGACTTTGGTTGAATCATGCGGATTTCGGGTTTGTATCAGAAAGTAGCCTCGCGTAAGTTTAACGTATTCTAACTTGTCTTCAATCAATTTGAGCCGATATTGTCTACCCAGATATATATGCGTTTCGCCGCCAACATAGCGTCGCTCAGGTTGTTCAGGCTTAAAACGTTCGAAGAAATCACGTTGACGCACGATCCATCCCGCCCGGCGTTTCACTCTCGCAACTACTTCAGCGATTTGTTTGTCGTCAGGTGCATCAACGATTACAGAAAGATCCGGGTGTACCGATATAGTTAGTTTTTCCCTATGGCTGAAACGAACAGTAAAGTTGATGCTTTGTTGTCCGTAGGTAATTGTATGGACTGCTATTCCCATGATAAATGTTACCTTTGGTGAATCCTCAGCTTTGCTATATCTAGGCATTGCTCCATAATTACATCGATGTCATCAAATGTAAGTTCTAGCCCACACTTGTCTTTCATATCAAACAAATAGTCTTCTATGTCATTACGCATTTGATTTTGCTTATCAACATCAGTTTCCCAATCAACTTTCTTATGTACACGAATAATATCTTCAATGCCAATAGCGGCCTCAGACCATATATCACGCTCGTCATTATCAATGCCGTGCTTCTCACGATTTTCTTTAATGCAGCCATAAAATGCTTTGGCAACATCTCGTTCGCGTAATGCCTCTGGAACATCATCCCCAGTTCTGGTAACCACCGAGTTCATAATACTTCTGACCCGCTTTAGGTATTCATCCGCTTTGATGATGCGCTCTTGATGGAATGCGCGGATCGCTTCTTCCAGAAGCTGGGAAAACTTCTTATAGAAGACTGGATCTTCTTGCATGTGCTCACTAATAGATCGCATGGTATTGTGGGCTATTATGTCCGCTTTTGAGGCGTCACCCGTCTGTCGCACAACCTCTTCCTCAAATGCATCGGTATCGAAGATATTGACCGGTTCGTTTAGTTTCTCAATATCGCCTGTTCCAACATAGGTATCTATGAGCTTTTTGATCTGAGGCTGATAATCTCGGAAGTTGACAACTTCTGCGTAGCGCCGTTGGACATTCACTCTGAGTCTTGCGAAGAAATCACGGTCACGTTTATAAAGATCAATCTTGTCATCTGATGTCTCGGTGATGAACTTTACAGTTGAAAGGGCAATAGATAGCGTTCTTCCGAATTCGGAGAAGCGCTGATAGAACTTCTCGCGCAGGTCTTCCTGAGCAAGCAATAGCTCATATTGTTCCTCATCTCTTGTGTTTCTTATATCTTTGAACAGATCCCATAGATCAGAATGGCGCTGTGGCAACTTCTCAACTTCTGCACTAATGCTGGTTACCGCAAGCGTATCCAAATCTTCCCCATCATACTCAGAAAGCTTGTCATAAAATGTAAGTGCTTGATCAAGTTCCGAGAGAACGCCCCAGTAGTCAAGGATATAACCGAAGTCTTTACCATCATACAATCGGTTGACTCTTGCAATCGCCTGAAGAAGAGAATGCCCTTCCATCTTCTTTGCAAGATACAAAACTGTGTTTCTGGGAGCGTCGAAACCAGTTAGGAGCTTGCTGACTACAATGATTATTTCGGGTTGATCATCGAATTTGAATGCGTTAATAACCTCACGGTTATAGTCTTTCTCACTTCCATATCTATCCATCATCGTTTTCCAGAAGTGAATCACCTCGCTGGTGTTCTCCTCTCGGATATCTTCTTCGCCTTCTCGTTCATCTGGACCAGATATGAGGATCTCGCTTGTTACCACTCCAAACTCGTCAAGGAACTTCTTATATAGAAGTGCCGTCGGCTTGTTAGGAGTTACCAATTGCGCCTTGAATCCTGAGTTTTGCCAATTGTCACGGAAGTGCTCGCTCACGTCCAAAGCGATTCTCATCACGTTCTGCAGAGCCTTATTCAACTCGTCAGCAGTAGAATACTTGCGTTTGAGGTCTGCGACTTGTTCCTTAGTTAAAGAAGCTGTTATCCGCTCGAACCAGCTATCAATCGGTTCCTTGAACACCATCTGTTTAACTTGGCGTCCCTCATAGAGCAACGGTACTACTGCCTTGTCTCTGACTGCATCACGCATTGTATATGCTGGAGGTATAATACCGCCGAACTTGCTGACAGTATTCTTATGCTGGTGCATAATTGGCGTACCTGTGAAGCCAATATAGCAGGCATTTGGTAGAGTTTTCTGCATCCGGGCATGCCTGGGACCATATTGGCCTCTATGACTTTCATCTACTAACACGAATATATCAGGATTGTCGATGCGCAGCCCCTTGGATCCAACTGCCGCATCGAATTTATCGATAACTGTAGTGATAATACGCTGCTTCTGACCGCTCAGAAGTGCCATCAGATTCTTTCCTGTTTTTGCCTGCACTACTTCTCTGCCGCAATGCTTAAAGGTAGTGAATATTTGATCATCCAAATCCACCCTGTCAGTAACCAGTATAATTTTGTAATCATTGATGCTTGATTCGAGGGCAATTGACTTAGCGAGCATTACCATTGTGAGTGATTTACCGCTACCTTGAGTGTGCCAGACCACACCACCTTTTCGTTTTCCTGTGCTGTCAATCTGCCTGATCCGCTCTGCGATTTTCTTTACAGTAAAATATTGCTGATATCGTGCTATCTTTTTCTCTCCGGCATCGTAAACAATAAATTGAAATGCCAACTCCAGTAGTCTATCGGGTCTACAGAGAGAGTATAATGCGCGGTCTTGTTCGGTAATCTCTCGGCCGCCATCAACTTCAATTGCATCGAAGTAGTCCCGAACATAGCGGAATCGTTTACTAAAGAGTTTTGTCTTCTTGTCGGAAGAAAGAGGCTTGTTGATCAGCCGACTCACTTCATTATCAATATCTGCTTCTTTCCAAACAGCCCAGAACTTGGCGGGAGTTCCAGTTGTTCCGTATTTTGCCTCATTCTTGGATAGTGCCAGCAGCAGTTGAGAATAAAAGAAAAGTTGTGGAATGCCATCATCTTTCTGGTTTCGTATTTGCTGAGAAATTGCCTGATCAATAGGCTTGTTATTTTCACTACCGGAATGAGGTGACTTGCATTCGATTACCACCAATGGTATACCATTTACGAAAAGCACGATGTCGGGAGTATATGGTTGCCGTGTGCCAGTGCGTCCTACATTGAATTCTTCGGCAACATGATATACATTGCGTTCCGGATGCTCCCAATCAATGTATTGGAGGGTGAAACTCTTTGTGTCGCCATTTATAGACTGCGACAGGCTTTTCCCGAGACAGAGCAGATTGTATACTCGTTCATTTGTCCGTATAAGCCCATCGTTCATGATGTCCTTGAGCGACTGAATTGCGCTCATGATGTTGCCTTCACTGAACGGGTACTGATTATCGCGATAGTTGATGGTGTTCATGCACCGAAGTTGTTTTGCTAGAATACCTTCGAGTATGACATCGCCGGTCCGTCCACCGCGAGACGAATTTGCTTCCTCAGGCGTGAGATATGTGTACCCGAGGTTCTGCAAAAATTGTAGTGCGGGTATCTGCGATATATGATCTTCTTTCATTAACGGTACGTCCGGCATATTTTACCTCCAAGAGTGAAGGACACAACCCGCGACATTGTGTCGCGGGTTCATCTGTTTAGTTATGAGCCAATATCAATTAGCCTATTCCATTGCTACTTTAGCAGACCTGTCAGAAACGGAATAAATGGTGCGATCAACGTCATATGATCTGCTGCTGCCGCAATAAACGCTGTGTATCGGCTTTTGTAATCTGCGCCGCCACTTGTATTCTTAAGCTGGTTTACATGATCCAACAGTTCCGCTCTTTTTCTCGGTTCAGAAATGTTCTGTTCGATTAGCGCTCTCAATTGCTGAAAGCTATCATCATTCGCCGCATTCACTACATTGACCGAAGAATCAATGGAATTCACATTGACCCTGGAGGCAGCGCCATTCAGGTTGTAAGTGACAGCAGATGGTCTGCCGAAGCTTACTGCGCTCTCTTTTCTCACCTTTGCCTGGTAGTGTGCAGCTTCACCAGCGAAGCTTGAATTGTAGCCTCTATCCATTACCAAATAGACTTCTTCACAACCGTTCGGCAATCTGCGGATTATTCTGTCGCGCTCCTCAAAAGGGAAACCAGCCAGATCGCTTTCCTCCATAAATACCATGTTTGAATCTACGAATGCTGTAATGCTGTCTATTCTACGGCCATTGGGCTTTACTATGGATATTGTGTCATTCATCAGTTCGTGCATCCAGCTCATCTTATATTTTCACCCTCACTTGTCCAGTAAGTAATTTTTGCATAAGGCCTTTTTTCTGTTGTTTCAAAGCTTCTTGTTGTCGTTCGAGCAGGTTGATTTCCTTTGAAATAGAATTGAGCACGTTAGCGATACGACATTGCTCTTGTTTACATGGAAAAGCAAGCTTGATTTCGGCGAACGCAGGATATTTGAGATTCAGTGTGTCATCAACAAGCCCTTGCGAATAACGACGGAACTTGTATATAATCTCAGGAATTCGAAAAAGATGCTCCGCAAATTGACCGTCAACTTCTTCCTGTGGAACACATACTGTGTAGGCAGGGCTAACAATGCCATCTTTGTCAGATAGGGCGGAGCGTCCTTGCCACATACGCATCGTGTTATAGGCGATATCGCCAGGTGCGACACGTTTGTATTTACTCTTATCTGAGCTTGATGTATCCCGCTTGATGAGATCATCCCTATCGACTACACCATTGTCTGCAGTTACAGAGAGAAGCGGAAGGTCTTCCCGACCTATTTCTACGCGTTCTTTGAATATTTTGCCAAGCTTATATTCAGTCCAATCCTGCCCGTCAAACTCACGGAACCTCTTCTTTCCTGTAAGAAGCTGCTGCATTAGGCCTTTCTTGAGGATATTTTTTGCTTCGATCAGTCTCGTTATTTGATCGATGGATAGTTCAGCGGCTGACAGTATCTTCGAGATGATATGCTGCTCTTTTACAGGTGGTAGGTAGAATTTATATCTAAGCCACTGATCAATGCGAAAAACCATCTTCTCCACTGCTACACCCACGCTGGCGTGAAAACATGTTTGTTGAAAATAGTTAGTATGGCAAAGAAACCCGAGATATTCAATGGTAAGGCCGTCTCGGGGAACCAGAACTGCATACTCGTTAGAGACAATTGCACCATCAAGATAAGGAGGAACCACACCACATGCACCATGGACTATCTGACGGCGGGAGATCAGGAAATCTCCAGCCTTAACATAAAACTGCGTCTTGGTCTTTATCTGTTTGCCATTGAGCACACATCTAGGTTCTATGCCGCCTCGATTTCGCCGTGCAATGATTAGCTGGTATGACAAGTTTTGTGATACATTGCATGGTCTTTCAACAACCTGTACTATGTCTCGAATTACTACCTTTCGCCATCCATCCGGCTGAATACCAAGTTTTGGTATTCCCGGCTTGACGCTAGCTGGGTATAAACCGTTAAGAGCCATATCCCAACTCCTTCAGCCAATTGTTCATCTCAGCCCTAGTAGAAGCAAGCTCCGCTTCGATCATATTGATCTCCCGCTGAACTGCGGCTATATCGACTTCCTCTTCTTCTTGGAAGGTATCTATATAGCGCGGGATGTTGAGATTGTAATCCGACTCGGCGATTTCCTCAAGTGTTGCGCGGTAGGTGTATTTATCTATTGTCTCATAAGCTCCGAACGCGGATGTGATCTTTTCAATATCCTGTTCACGAAGAATATTATGGCTCTTACTTTCTCCGTAATCTCGGCTGGCATCTATGAAAAGTACATCTGAAATGCTCTTATTAGGGCGGCTCTTATCAAAGATCAAAATGGCTGTTGGTATACCTGTTCCGAAAAACAGATTAGTAGGCAAACCGATAACAGCATGCAGAAAGTTATCTTCAATCAGTTTTTTTCGTATAACGCCTTCAGAACCTGCACGGAACAGAACTCCATGCGGAACTATAACACCGACTTTACCATCGGCCTCCAGCGCAGTCTCAACCATGTGACTTATAAATGCAAAGTCTCCTCGACTTTTAGGTGGAATGCCACGGTAAAATCTGCGAAAGCGGTCGGCTCCGGCATTTTCAGCTCCCCATTTATCAAGCGAGAATGGTGGATTTGCAACAACAATATTGAATTTCATCAGCCGATCATCTTCAATGAGCTTAGGGTTATTAAGTGTGTCTCCCCATTCGATGCGTGCGCTGTCCATTCCATGCAAAAACATGTTCATCTTGCAAAGCGCCCATGTGTTTCCATTGCTCTCCTGACCATATAATGAGAAATCATCTTTTCCAATACGTTGAGCTACCCGAATGAGCAATGATCCTGAACCACATGCCGGATCGCATATTCTGTCTCCAGGTTGTGGATCAAGCAACCTGGAGAGCAAGACAGATACACACTTCGGTGTATAAAATTCTCCGCCTTTTTTCCCAGCGCCGGATGCAAACCTATCAATTAAATACTCATATACATCGCCGATTACATCGTTTCCGCCAAGGTGAGAGGGTCTAAAATCAAGTCTGTTATCCGCAAAATCCTCAAGCAGATTTTTCAGACGCCTATTTCGATCCAACGTCTCGCCAAGTATCGGTTCGCTGTTGAAATCGATAGCACGAAACACATTCTCCAATTTGCCTTTGTTTTCGTCTTCAATACTATCCAAGGCGATGTTAATAAGCTCGCCTATGTTCGGCTCATCTCGCTTACCGCAAAGGAAATCGAAATCGCACTCCGGCGGCATCACAAAACGCTCACGTTTCAACGCGCGTCGGATGCGCTCTTTGTTACCATCATATTTTCGCTCAAGCTCCTCGCGTTTGTCTTTGTTGAGATCACTTATATATTTTAGAAACAGCATTGTTAAGATGTAGTTCTTATAGCTCTCAGGGTCAACCGCGCCTCGAAACGTATCGCAAGCGCGCCACACAATACCGTTTATTTCTTCTTGATCGATTTTAGTAATTATGTCTTGCATTACTCTCTAGTCCTTTTCGCCGCCATCATACAGATGACGGAAGTCAATAGCTCTCGCTTTTTAGCAAGTTTGGCAAGCAGGCTTTGTTCTTTTGACACAAGCCTGGTCAACTCCACTATACTGTGCTGAATGGATAGTGGCGGAATATCAATCTCAAGATCCCTAAACGCAGCTATTGTTATTAACGGAATATTGGTTGCCTGCGCTTTTGTCTTAAGTTCCGCTTGTGTTTGAGGCTGATTGATATACCATGCCATATATTCCGGCAGCACATGACTGGATTTGACTCTCAAAATATAAAATGTGCCTACCGCGATGGTATCAGACAATTGCTCATCAATAACCACAGAAACATGATAACGCCCGCGCGATAAAAATAGAACGTCTCCGCATGTTACAAGATACCTATCCGGCTCACGTTCAGGTATGATTTTATATAAGTCACTCGTATCTAGCTTATAATCATTGCCAATATCCTTAAGTTGGATTACTTTGTGAGTGCCCCTGGGGTCAGGATGTATACTCCCACGAGATTGGTAGCCTATCTGGACATCTGCTAGTTCAGAAACAGTTTTTCTCATCGTATCATTGTAGGGTAGCGGTATTCCACTACCCCACCTATCTTCTCCTTACGGGCGTGTATTACGATTGATCTTGTAAACATAGAAATAACGACCGCGGTAGTCGCTTCCGCCCGTATTACCCTTGCAACCTTTTGCAAGGAAGTGTTTCTCGACATAGCGGGCAGTGTCATCATTCACACAATCATATACCTTAGGATATGCGGTCGCATCTGCTCCATGAGCTGCGAGTCGCTGCTTGTAATCAGATGTAATACCAGCATACCACTGCTGGTAAGTACCGCCACCAGTTGTAGCCATATGGTTGTTTGCGGCAGTAATGACCTGTTGGGCCAATGTGTAATTGATGTTCTTGTTTAAATTGATACTCATTTTGTGCCTCCTAAAGGCTAAGAATTGTGCCGGTTTTCGAGAGCACCGGCAGGCTCCGCTCAAGTTATTTGGACCTCACCTCCGTAAACCCGAGCAGAAATCAGCCTTGACAGGAAGCACAAATAAGGATAATCTGTGAATAGGAAATATATCCTTCTGGCCCCTGCTATTCAGGCTCGGGCAAGTGTTTGCAGCTCCACGCGCCAACGTGGGGCTGTATTCATATTGAGCCAGATGGCGGAAGCAGATTTCTAATTATAGCGTAAGTAGCACCGCTACCGTCTCGCAACTAACCCAACGATAGCAGTCTATCACGCCAACCACCTGTCTGTCAAGTGCAATTCGAGTAAGTAGACGATATACTTTGTGATTTTTATTTCGGTATAGGTGATATACTCCAACTTGGCATAAGGTAATGAACATTTATGAGGTCGAATGATGGATCGCAAAGTAGTGGTCATCGATACCAACATTCTGTTGCACTACAAGCTGCCGAATGAGATCGACTGGTGCACTAAGCTGCAGTGCAAAGAGGCTGAGATCATTATCACGCGAAAGGTAATGAGCGAGCTCAACGCGCACAAAGACCGTCACGCCTCTAAGTGGGAGTCAAAGCGTGCCAGCGTTGTCATTAAGCACATCCACAACACTCTAATAAATGGTGCACTTCTAGGACCAAAGGTGATCCTAACACTCCAGTCATTCAATCCAAGTATTAACTTCTCAGCTTACCAGTTGCACACGGATGCACCAGATGACTGGGTTTTGGCGTCAGCCGTCCAGCTACACCAAGAGCGCAATGACGCTGATGTGGTTGTGCTCACCAATGACATGGGACAGGCAAACGCTGCTAAGAGCCTGGGATTACAGGGAATATGGTGGAGCGACAACGAATATCGTCTGCCAGATGAACCTGATCCAGACCAGAAGCGAATCAAGCAGCTGGAGGATGAGAACAAGAAACTGAAAGACCGCGTTCCTGTGCTTGATCTCAACTTTCCAGGCCAAATACGCAAAATGGAACTCAGCCGCTTACGAAACCCACAAGAATACGTGGACGCCGAGTTGGCCCGAGCGCGAAGCGTCCACCAACCTCTGGATGTACCGGATCAATTACCGAACCAAGAGGTGGAAAACAAGAGCAGGCGGGTGATTACCAAAAATGAACTCTTTGAGCATCTCAAAAGGATGAATAAGGTAGTAGATGGAATTTCGCTTGGTGCTCGCTATGATTACAACAGCCTACTCAAAAAGTATCTCGAAGAACTCGAGGCACACTTGAATGCTGTTGCATTCTATGAATCACAGGTAGTTGAGCTGCAGATAGTCGTGGAGAACAACGGCACCTGCCCTGCAGAGGACACCGACATCTCCATAGAGTTTCCAGATGGGATCAGCGTCATGGATGAAGACGACCTGCCAAAGCGCACGGAACGTCCAGAACCACCGGAGCGTCCTGTGTGCGGGAAAGAATACGAACCGGCACCGTTGAGGTCTGATCATACGGGATTCGCGAACTGGGCTGGCCTCATTCCACATGGCAGCCATCCGATCTCAAATGTAAGAGGGCCAGTGGTTGATGCATCCGGCCGCCAAGTCAAGTTCAACATCGGAAAAATAAAACAGAAGACGCAGGTTCGGTTAGCCCCGCTCTTCGTTGTCTTCGATTCGGCTAGTGGTGCAAAATCTTTCAGTTTCAAATACCGTATTCTGTCGGAAAAAGTACCTGATGAAGTAACTGGCAACTTATCTATTGTTCTACAGTGGGCTTATTATCGCGAACCATCAATTGAGAAATTGTAGTCTGACCGGCGACATTATTAAAAAGAACAGCAAAGACCTACGAAACATCTGCCAAATGAGACACCCTCATGACCAAAAGATAGGTAATGTCTTGAGCACGCTATATATGTTAGCCTTGACAAAAGTCTGATGTTGGGCATGTATACTGGGAGCCTACTGACATTAATCTAGGAGTTAGTAGAACGAACATATTTATCGTGGACCATGGGGCTGCTGTTACATATATTACTATTGTAACTTCATAGCAAGGCAGCTAATGGCCACAAAACCAGGCTAGTCGAACTCGCCAAATTTACAGGATTCCCATTGCTCGTTCCACAACATGGGCATTGGTTTCCGCAATTGTTCAAGCGACAATCCTTCAGGTTCCTGTCCTTCCAAGATAGCCTCTACAATATCTGGAGAGAGCAATGTAAGCCTAAGCAGACGTGCCATATAATACCGGTTTATCTTAAGTGCCTGTGCCATCTCGATAATCGAAGCATACCTACCCTCGTCAAGTAGCCTTTTCCAGCGATGTGCGCGGGATATAGCTATCACAAGCGCCTCATGGTAGTCTGGGCCTGACTCCATAGAATGCTCCAACCCATCCGGTATGATTACTTCTTTTCTGCCCGAACGACGCTTAAGCGTCATTGGAACATGCACGCATACGCCATCCTCATTGTTGGTAAGTCCAATGCTCATACTACGCCTATCCTTTCTTCACATCCTTTTACCTCGGCTACTATTGAGTGAATACCTTCTGCCCTAAGCTGAATATCTAAACCATTGGGATAGACTGTCACTCGCTCCACCAGTGACCGCAGAATTCTGTGTTGCTCGGATGGAAACAGTTCGTCCCACACTGGATCGAGCTTACGGAGGGCATCCGCAACATCTTGTTCGGTGAGCGATCCTGCAGTAAGTTCCGACAGGCGTTCGTCGGTTTCAATAAGTATACGGCGTGTCTTCTGGATGTCGTCATTAAGCTCCGAAAACCTGTCGGTGGTAGTGCCTTTCTCGAAATTGCCTGATACCAGTTCGCTTGCTGCCGCTTTAAGTTCTACCATTCGCATTTCCAGATTTGTTTTTTCATCCTGAAGAGAACGAATTTCCTGCTCTTGGAGATCCCTTGCAGCCCGGAATGTTTCGGCTATAACTTCCGGCGACTGTAACAACGCCCGAACCTGACCAATGACAGCCTTTTCAATCTCACCGGCGGGAACAGATCTGACTGAGCACGATGAATAGCCATTCTTTATTACGCTGCTGCATGTGTAGTAACGATAGACGATCTTGTTCTTCTTTCTGGTGTATGTGCCGACCATGGACTTGTCACAATGTCCGCAGCGAATGATGCCTCGTAGAAGTGACTTAACCTCATGGGTTTCCTGGCCTTTCTTCCGCGCGGTGCCACTTGAAAATATCTGCTGGACTTTCTCCCATAGTGACTTTGGAACAATCGCCTCATGTTCGCCGGGATATGACTTGTCCTTATGGACAGTCTCACCAAGATAAGTTCGGTTGTTCAAAACACGGTATAGGTGTTGAGTGTTCCAAGGCCCGCCCTGATGAAATGATCCATTTTTCGTTGTCCAAGACTTGGTCGGGATTCCCTTGGAATTCAGCTCTCTGGCTATCTCCAGACAGGAGCCGGTCTCTATGAATCTCTTGAAAACCTCACGAACCAGCTTTGCCTCCTCCTGGTTCACAATCAGCTTCGTTTTCTTGTAGTCTACATCATAACCATATGCAGGAGTTCCGCCGAGATACTTACCTTTCCGCTTGGCGGCGGCTATCTTGTCACGAACACGCTCGGCACTTATAGCTCTCTCGAATTCGGCAAAGCTCAGGAGAATGTTGAGGATGAGACGCCCCATAGCTGTTGTGCTTGAAAACTGCTGTGTGATAGATACAAAAGTCACTTTGTGCTGATCGAAAAACTCTGCAAGTTTTACGAAGTCCAGTAGCGACCGTGATAATCTGTCGAGTTTGTAAAAAACGACACAATCGATTTTGCCGCGCTCGATATCTCGCATAAGCTTCTTTAGCCCCGGCCGTTCAATGTTACCTCCAGAAAAACCTGGATCATCATAATGCTCTGTTAGGGCAATCCAGCCTTCATGACGCTGGCTTGCGATGTATGCTTCACAAGCCTCCCGCTGAGCATCAAGCGAATTAAATTCCTGTTCGAGACCCTTTTCGGTACTCTTGCGTGTGTAGATTGCGCAACGCATGCCTTGCTTACGCTCATTACAGATGCCACTTTCATTTATCATCTAGAATTTCTCCCCGCAAGGCCAAAGAACGCACGCCCATTCCAGTGTGTGCCGGTTATCGCCTTTGCGACAGCCGACAGCGAGCGATATCGTCGGCCCTCATATTCGAAACCGTCGCGGAGCGTTGTAACTTCATAATGTCTGCCATTCCATTCACGAACCAACTTGCTTCCTATTACCGGCAGGTCTTTCCTACTCTGAGCTCGGCTGGATGATGCCTTGGGCATACCCAACTCATCATAGCCATGGCACTTAAGAACCGCATCCATTTTGTGATGTGATTCCTCCGAGAGACCGCCATATGCTATCTCCTGTATCCTGTAAGCAAGCCGCTTAATAATGAACCTCCGGTTGGCTGCTGGAGGTTCATTGCCACAGAGTGTGCGCCAGAGAGATACAAGTTCACTGTGGGAAAGATTCTGCAGATCTGTTATTTGTTTGATTACACTCATGATCCTTACCTCACCATAACATCCGAGCGAAAGGTTGGAAAACAAGCGGAAGATGACACCGAAGTAGTACCTTACTTTTTCTTCACGGTGCTGGCGTTGCGCATCTGCGCGAGCGTCTTGCCTTGAGTCCACTGTAAATGTGGCCGGTCGATTATGCTCTTGAAATTACCACCCCACTCAAGCCCGCAAGATCGAGCTGTACGACCGAACAAGTCCCATGGACCATCCCAGGTCACTTTGCCATTTATAACGAATGCATAATCAGCGGCCAGCCCATAGTTGTGCCAACTGTTCCCACCGCGGGCGTTTGTCACTTTCTTGCCGGGCTTGGTTCTGCCCTGCGCATAAAGCCTGTTCTGTTCGGCTATAGAGCGATAACCCGCTGTAAGAATTACCTTGATGCCGTTTGTGGCCAGCTTCTTTTCAAAGAGCGTAAGTTTTGCCGCAAATTCAGGATTTAGCCCTTCGCGTGACTCGCTCATTGCTGCTCACCTCTCGCGCTCGGATTAGTTGAATTAATGCTCGAATTTGGAGAAGAGTCAAGTCTATTTCCTGAGATTGTGTTTGCTTCTTCTTTGTGTCGGCGTCTGGCGCGCAGGACTCCGTTGGCCAGTATGCTGGCTGCCTCAGAAACTCGTCCAGACACAGCGAGCCGCTCGGAGGAAATTTGTGTTTTCATGGTTCTACCTCGCAGTAGGTTTTGAGAGGGTTATAAGAAAGCCCCCCTACTTAGTTATTTACTACTGTGATCCATAAAGTGTCGGGGATGTAGAATATGGTTTACGATGCTATTGCAGAATGTAAAAATATATATTCGTCCCATATGTATTTTATATGTCACACGATCCTATGGAATAATTAACAGTGTCATGCTTGCCTTTCGGCTATTTACGGGCGGCGGAAACCTGTAGTGCATAATTTGCTCAACAAGGAAGGGCGCATATGGGAGTTCAGACTGCAAGGTGTTTTCCACACGTAAGCGATCTCAAGAGCATTTCTCCGAAACGCCTGGTCCAAGTCCTCTCACCCTATAGGAAGTTCCTCTTGTCGAGAGGACTTGACTTGTCGATGATTGATGTAACTATGACAACACCGGATCATGCAACACTTATGCGTCTCCTCATGACATTCGACTCAGACATGCCAGTCGAATTAGTCAACTCTCTGCACTGCATTCACGAGGTATCTGCAGCAGGAGCAATGGATAGCCTCCTGGAAGAGGCTGCAGGGCTCGGAATTCCTCTTGACGACCCTGACCTTTCTCCAGCCGATATCGCCGTCCTCATCTGGCTGCGTGACCATCGTGTTCTGGAAAGAATACATGCCGAGCAGTTTGCAGTAAGATCATTCACATTTGTCTATTTCCAGGGCAACAGGTCCGAAGATGTGACGTTCACGGAACCATCTCCAGCCATTATGATGGAACTGGAACAAGATCTCAACTACTGGTTTGAGCACATGCAGCAAGGCAGAACTTGCCGAGTGTATGTCTATCATCGTGACGATGGCATCTGGTTTGTAGTCTGGCATGGAGATCATTATAGACGAGAGGGATGCATCGAACGCGGGGAATCATCATGTATTTGCTACCGGCCGGAAAGGTATGACATACTTGTCTATCAACCTGCAACAGACGAGTTACAGATTGGTGCCGGAACGCGCAGTGAGAGGGAGATCTACAGAAAGCTCTTTGGTCGTTATCTCTTTGGAGACGATAATCACTTTCCAGGCACCGCGAAATATACTCTCGATCCTCTGAGAACTGATGGACAACGTGCCCTTGTCTGTTCGGACGTGCCAGGAATGGAGTATGTCAAATTATATCGGGTGGAGTGTTGTATAGATGGCCCGCTCAGAAGTATAGAGACTGTTGAGGCTGAAGATGTCTTCGCTGCAATTAATACAAACGATGTTGTTATATCACCCAGGGTAAGGTTAAGCGAAGCATGGTTCCGCATAAAGTTCGCCGGATCGAGAACTCCAAGAGTTGTCTCGCTTCGGCCATCGAACATGATTCACTTTCAGCAGGAAGATGATCGCATCATGGTTGATCTCTGGCTACGGCTGCGAGGTTTTATGCTTGGAAATCAAATACTTCCGCTGTTGCTTATCTGCCACATACTTTTCGGGTTTGATGCTTTTTCCGGATTCGGCATCAATGATCTCTGTTTATCTTGTGGGATCGCATGAATTGAGGCAGGGAGATACGTATGATGGACCGACAGGGATTTTGGACTGCATGCGAGAAACTTACCGGGCCTGCAGCAGTGGAGCTTCAGTGGAGACAGCTTGCGGGCGATGAGTATAATGCGGCTAAGGCGTTTCTCAGGCCGACACAAGAACTTGCTGCGTATTATCCCTGCACGCACTCATATCCGTGCGGGTGTTATCACAGGATCATAGTTCACAGCGATGATAACATCGTGGCAGTCTGCACATGTAATCCTCAGATGTGCGAGAAGACTCGAATAACAAAGGCTGAAATTATCGTCTATGAACTGGACCATCCTGCGCTTTACAAAGCTCTGGCAAAGCCTCTTGCGCTTGATATCCAGATAGCAGACATTCCGCATATGCGCTGGACGACTCAAATCGGTTTCTATACTCAATGTAGGGGATTTCGGCTGCCTGTGTTTTTGACTATTCAAACCGTACCGAATGACTTCCGAAATGTAGTGCTCTATCTATTGGCGAAGTATCGAGAGCCGTTCATACTTATGGCTCCCACCCATAGTCTCTGCAAGCCGGACTCAAGAGAGCTACTCGACAACAGGCATGCTGTATTTCTGGCGCTTTCGGATATCTTCATGGTGGATGAATCCGGTGTGTTCGTGGCTGATGATGTGTGCGTGCAGACCTTGGAATCGTTCTGCATGCAAGCGACAGATAGACATGAATCGAATGAAGCTCAGTCAAGTTGCAGAATACCCAAAAGTTTATTCGATCACGGAGAAAACTACCGAATTATCTGGTTTTGCGGGCAAAAGCTGGAACCGCTCAACGAAAACCAGGCCGACGCCGTGCGCATACTTCATGAAGCGGCCGAAAGGGGGCATCCCGAGATGACATTTGGTTCTATAGCCTCACAAATGAAGTATCCACCGGAAAGGATGAGTTACCTTTTCCGATACAATGACAGCCGCAAAGTCCTCATCAAACGGGTCAAAGCAGACATTTATCGCCTCAATGTCTAGCATTCACCTCAGTCTTCTCCTCCAACGCCAGGTCACCTCTATTTGATTGGGCTTATTCAATGCGTCCAAATTACGTCCGAGTTACGTCCTGATTTCGTCCGCCTTTACCTCATACTGAGATACCATACAGATATCGAGCCGTTGCAGTGTCATTTGGGAGGCACAGGTGCATTGTCTCAAAACCAGTTGCAAATCACAGAAGCTCAAAAACGGCTGCTTCAATTGATGCAGGAAATACACTACGGCAAAGTAGAAGACCTCGTCATCTCGGATGGCGAGCCAGTCATGGGGCTTCCCGTGAAAGTGCTGCGAGATGTGAAGCTCAGCGGTGAGAGCAGCAGAAAGCCAATACTTGCCGACTGCGACAATCTGGACAAGCCGCAGGTAGTGGAGATGCTTCGGCAGTTTCGCAGGCTTGGCGACGGCGTCGTGCAATTGGTGGAAATTCACGACGGGTTGCCGTTTCGAATACACATCGTTGATGTAGTGCGGCTTTGATGTATGAACCGATGCGTATGGGCAAACGAGATCGACAAATTTGCATGCGGAATATACCGCAGGCACTGGAGCGACGGAACCTTGCACCAGGGAGACATCCGAGATGTGCTTGGCGAGCTTGAGCAAGAGGACTTCGGGACAATCGACGTTGTTTGCGGAGGAGATCCCTGCCCTGCACGTTCCCTGGCCAGGGGGGATCGGCCAAGTAAGCATCCCGACCTGTCCGGATACTTCCTTGCCGTGGTCGGGAGACTTCGCCCACCGTGGGTGGTCCGCGAGAATGTTTGTGCACCAGACATTGTCAACTTCGCTGCCGGGTTGGAGTTGCTCGGATACGGAATCGCTGTTGTCGCACTCGACGCTCGTGATTTCACAGGTCAGAGTCGCAGGCGGCAGTTCTGTATCGGATGCCCTCATGAGCTATACGCCCGATTCGAGCGATTTGTATCTAACGCCGCAGATGGTTACGGGTTTGCTGCGTCGCGCGTGGAAGAGGAAACGCCCATTGCAGCGTGTCTTACTGCGCACCCCAACCGGGTGGCTGCGGAAGACACTTACTGTTACGAACCGGGACGGGGCTTACGAATGCTCGATCCGTCAGAATGCGAATCCCTGCAGGGATTCCCCAGAGGCTGGACTTCTGGACTATCTCGCTCGCGCCGCAGAATCCTGCTCGGTAATGCAGTGAACACACTGGTTGCCAGATGGCTTGCGGAGCGGATTATGGAGACAACAGGCAGAGAATTTACATTTATTGAACTCTTTGCTGGCATAGGAGGATTCCGGTTGGGCTTTGAATCAGCCGGAACCACACTCACTCCCGACTGACACGGTCAGAGGGAGATCACAACTCAAATATCGGTATTACAAAACACCAGACAAGATGACTGACCGCCAGGCGGAGGTCGTTGTGGGTGTCGCTTTGACGCGACATCGCAATGCCTCCGCCTTTGTTGTAAGCGGTGGACTTCATGCGTCACCCACAGCGGCTTCCTCGCGGGATCGAGGAGAACAAAAATGGGTGATACACCAAACTATGTAGATTACGACGACTATGCAATTACTACCATCAAGCTCAAAGTCAGGCAGCTCATCAAGAAATGTGGGTTCGATACATCCGACCGCGATGATCTGGAACAGGAGATCGCGCTGCACCTGTTCGAGCATTTGCAGGAACATAATTCCGAGCGAGGCACTGTGAAGACGTTCATTGCCTGCGTCGTGGAGAACAAGGCTCGGACGATGATCCGCAGGAACAAGCGCGTCGAGAGTATCGCCACTTTCGAGTTTTCTCTTAATGAGGAGATTCCCGAAGATGATGGCGGCGGTGTCATGCAGCGGATGGAGGCGATAGATCGAGAGGACTACCTGCTGGCGGCAGGTCTGCTTTCTCGTCCGGTACTGGAGATGCTCGAAATGCGGCTGGATATCGCAAGAGTCGTCGAGTCCCTGCCGTCAGCGCTCCAGGATATTTGCGAGCGCCTGAAGACGCAGACAGTGACACAGATATCTGCCGCAACAGGCGCGTCCCGCCAGCAGGTCTACGACGCGATCCACAAGCTCAGAGGCATCTTTGATGAGGCTGGCCTGAAGGACTATCTCTGAAACAATCCCGACACTTCGTGGATTGCGGTAGTAAATAACTAAGTGTGGGGCCGGAATTCTTGTGGAGGTCAGATCCGGTCCCCGGCGCGCCAAGTACCAACTTCCCAACCCAGCAAATGGAGGCAAAAATGAATCGTCTGGTTTACAACTACAGCTTCTCAAAGCACATCCCCGTGGATGATCTTGAGGATTCGCTTATGATAGCAGCACTTGCTGCGGAAGCTCTGCATGGACGCGCCGCAATGAAGCAGGATGCATATTTCTGCCTGGACAAAAAAGCCCGAACCTGTGTAATCGACGCCGAGACTCCGGTGGGCTGCGATATCGCGAAGATACTCTCTACATTCGTCACTAAAGGCTACGGTGAGTCTTCATTCAAAATCGAGCGGGTCGAAGAGCATCCCGGCAACCGCAAACTGCTCTGCGCCATAGGAGCCGTGCTGTGAGCGAGCTGGTTGTGACGACATACTCGATGTGGAACCTGTTTCGCAACTGCCGTAAGGCTTGCGAATGGCGATACATCAAAGAGCTTGTGCCGATCCAGCGCGATCATAACCTGTCGTTTGGCTCGCTCGCTCACGAGTGCCTAGAGAAATGGCACCGCAGACGCGACCTTGTCGAAGTGCTGGATCACATCGATAAATCATTTCCGAACAGGCACAGCGATGACGGCCAGAAAGCCGACTGGCATTTGGCCACAGCCATGATGAATGGGTATGCGTCAACATATCCGGTCGAAGACTTCGATGTGGTCTTTCTTGAGAAGACTTTCGACGGGAAGATCACAAACCCCGCGACCAGCGCACCATCTCGCAGTTTCGTGCTCGCCGGCAAAGTCGATGGCATCGTCTGTATCGACGGCAGGTTCTACCTCCTTGAGCACAAGACCGCGTCTCAACTCGACGGCGATTATTTGGAGAAGCTGTGGACCGATTTTCAGGTGACGCTCTACGCTCACTACGTCGAGCAGGTATTCGGCATCAAAATCGCCGGGATCATCTACAACGTTCTGGTGAAGGCGCGTCTGCAGCAGGGCAAGGGTGAGACCGAAGCCGAATTCGAAGCTCGTAGAACAGAACTGCTTGCAAAGTCCAAGACCGGCAAAACTACAGCGACGCGCAAGATACCGGAGACCGATGCCGATTTTCAAGCTCGGCTCATAGCGAAGTATGCCGAGTCGGGGATGTTCCACCGTGAGATGCTCTACGTCTCTCGCGACCAGTTCGAGACCCTTCAGGCAGACCTTTGGGAACTCACTCAGCAGTTCCTCGACAGTCGTCGGCGCAGTGTGTTCTATCAGAACACGTCATACTGCTTTTTCTACCATCGGCCGTGCGCGTACTTTGCGCTGTGTCGCTCGGGCGGAAGTCCCAATGTGATTGAGAATTTCTATGAGCACAAACCGGCGCATGAAGAGCTGCGCGAGGAGAGCGACGCCGGCGAAGAACAGCCTGTATTCTGATCTCAAGGAGAAAGATTGATGCTTCTACCAACCCAAAAGACGCCGCCAAAACAAACGCTGTCAGACCAGACAGTGCTCATTTACGGGCCAACAAAGATAGGCAAAAGCGAGTGGTGTTCCAATGCCGAGTCCGCTCTGTTCATCTCGACCGAACCGGGCCTGAATTCCCTTGAGGTATATCAGGTTCCGGTTGCCACATGGGACGAACTGCTTGCGATATGTGCGGAGATCGCGGATGGCAGCCATTCGTTTAAGACAGTCATCATCGATACGGTCGATAACGCCTACAAGATGTGCTGTGAGTATGTCTGCAAGAAATACGGCGCGGAGCATGAGTCCGATATCGGCTACGGCAAGGGCTATTCCATCACAAACAATGAGTTCCAACGGGTGATCAACAAGCTCGCGTTTCTGCCCTATGGTCTGTATCTGGTCTCGCATTCCCAGGAGATCGAAATAGAAACGCGCACAGGCAAGTATTCCAAGGTCGTTCCTACACTGCCGGAGAAAGCTCGCAAGATCGTGCTTGGTCTTGTCGACATTATCCTCTACTGCGATATTGAGATCGCGCCCGGACCTGACAACAAACAGGTTGCTCGGCGCGTGGTGCGGACAAAACCGCATGTTCACTACGAGGCCGGGGACAGGACAAAGCGTTTGCCCGATGTGATCGACCTCGATTATGGCAAGTTCGTCGAGGCATACAACGCCGGAATGGACGCGAAGAAACCCATGAAGGAGGCTGCTAAATGAGTAGTGACTATGACACCACCGGCATAGGCGATATCGATCTTACTCAGTTCGATGATGACTTTTCTGAAGCGGAAGTCGAAGAGCGTGAGTTCGAGGATGTGCCGGACGGCAAGTATCAGGTAAAGGTCGACAAGGTAGAGCTTACCAAGGCGCAGACCACAGGCAATCCTATGCTAAAGTGGACGCTCAAGATTCTCGGTCCGAAGTATGCCGGTCGGCTTCTGTGGCGCAACAGCATGTTTGCTTCCAAAGAGAACCTCAAGTGGCTCAAAACCGACCTGCACACGTGCGGAGTGGACATCGATAAGCTGTCCGAGCTTCCGGCAAGACTCGGTGATCTCCTGGATGTGACTCTGGAAGTCACCAAGCGCACAAAGGGCGAGAATGAGAACATCTATTTCAACCGGCGTATTGTCGTCTCTGACCTCGACGATGCGGTCGATGACTCGCTCGCACCGTTTTAGATGGCCGAGAAAGTCAGTATCGTAGTCGACACGCGAGAGCAGGAGCCTTATTCGTTTCCTCCCGAGCGGTTCCTCATCGAACGCCGTGCTCTGCCGGCGGGGGATTATTCCCTCGCCGGTTTTGAGCACGATGTGGCGATTGAGCGGAAGACCGCCGAGGACTTCGTGCATACGGTTATCCGGGAACGCGACAGGTTCCGCAATGAACTCAGGAAGCTTCAGACCTACATGTGCTCATGCATCGTGGTTGAAGCGAACCTTGAGGAACTGCTGTCGGGCAATTACCGCTGTGGGGCACATCCGGCTTCGGTTGCAGGCGCGGCACTTTCGATAATCGTCGACTACGGCGTTCCGATCTTTTTCTGCTCCAACCGGCAGTGCGCATGCCGGTTTGTTCAGGAGTATTTGCTGCGCTGCTACCGGAGGTTTGCGGATACATGCCAAATACAACAACTCAGCCCATCCGAATCCGGGGAGAAGTTGAACGGGTCTTCTACTCATCCGCAGACTTCTCCGCCGGACGGTTCATAACGGAACGCGGCGAGCGTATTTCGTTCGCCGGCAATATCGTCGTAAGCGAAAACCAGCCTCTGGTGCTGCATGGAAAGTTCGTCAAGCATCCCAAATACGGCCGACAGTTCGAAGTTGCAAGCATCGAATTGGATCGGCAGATGGACGCCCGCGGGCTTGCAAACTACCTCGCAAACAACCCCGACATCAAAGGGATCGGCCCGGCAAAGGCGAGGATCATTGCCGAGCGGTTCGGCTCGGATTTCGAGTGCAGCCTCATAGATGAGCCTGAGAAAGTCGCGGAGGTTGCAAAAGTACCGCTGTCGGTCATTGAGTCGCTTCGCGTTCACTGGCTTGAGACGAGTCATATCAACCAGGCAATGACCGCGCTTGCAGCGTACGGACTGACCCACCATCAGGTCACGAAGCTGGTGAAGAAGCTCGGTAACAACGCTGTCGGCATTATAGAGCATGATCCGTATGTCATCGTTGGAGAGATCGACGGCTTCGGGTTCAAGAGGATCGACAAGATCGCTAGGCAGATCGGCATTGCCAAGGACAACCCGAACCGTGTTCGCGCGGGATTACTGTTCTGTGTGGAGGACGCGCTGGATCAGGGTGACTGCTGGGTCGAGTATGAAGACCTGCTTAACCGGGCCAATAAGCTTCTGGTGATGGATACTCTCGACAGCCGGGAGCGGATCGAGAGATATCTGGACGAACTCATCGACAATAAAGCCCTGACATGTTATGCAGCCGACTGCCGGTTCCTTGTAGCAAAGCCTGAAATCCGACAAATGGAGGAAGATTTGGCGCGTGTCTTTGCCCGGGGCAAGGATATGAATCCGCACTTTACGGATATACCTGACATCGACTCCATGATCCGGCGCATATCTCCAAGGCTCAATCATCGTCAGCACGAGGCCGCGATGATGGTATGTGAGCATGCGATTTCACTTATTACGGGCGGGGCCGGATCCGGCAAGACCTTCACCATCGATGCGATCACTCGACTCTGTGAGTCTCGAAAGCTCAAAGCTGTGCTCTGTGCTCCGACCGGCAAGGCGGCAAAGCGTATGGAGGAGTCGACCGGACAATCAGCATCAACGATTCACAGGCTGCTCGGCTTCGACGGCAAGACCTACTCCCGTAACGCTGAAAGCCCGATATCCGCCGATATCCTTATAGTCGACGAAGCTTCTATGATAGACGTTGCGCTCGCCTGGCGGTTTTTTCAGGCCATCAACCTCGAACGCACAGCCGTAGTCCTTGTTGGAGACCACAATCAATTACCCCCGGTTGGACCGGGCAATATTCTGCGCGATCTCATTGAGTCAAAAGTCATACCGATAACGATACTCGAAGATGTCGTGCGGCAGGCCGGGGTGCTCAAGGAGAACAGCATCGCCATCTTGCGTGGTGAGGTGAGAAAGACATGCAGAGTTGAAGATGGCCAACGCGGGCCATGGTATGTGGCCAATCAACATACGGAAGCCGAGCGCGTTCAGCAGTTCATTCTGGACATCTTTGACCAGGTGCTTTCCGAGAAGCTCGGTTTCGACCTGCTTCGTGACGTTCAGGTGCTCACCCCGACCCACAAGGGTCCGCTCGGAACGGCGGAACTCAACATCAGGCTGCAGTCCCTCATACAAAAGAAGCTGTGGGATTACGACGTTTTACCTGTCCAGCCCGGCAGGCGTCCGAAGCTGCTCATCGGCGACAAGGTCATTCAGACGCGCAACAACTACGATCTGGAAGTGATGAACGGCTCGATGGGCTATGTGCGGGATGTCGGCACTGATGGTTCGCTTACTGTCGAGTTCGATGACAAGATGGTCTTCATTGAGCCGGGATCGCCGCATCGAAGCGACCTGCAGCTCGCCTATGCTCTCACAATACACAAAGCCCAGGGATCGGAATTTCCATGTTCAGTCGTGATCGCGCATAAGTCGCACTCATTTATGCACCACAGAAACCTGCTCTATACAGGCGTCACCCGCGCTAAGAAAACCGCGATCATCGTCGGCGACCACTGGGGCATAACCAACTGCGCTAAGCGTGTGCAGGTCGATGCCAGGAAGACCTTTCTGTCGCTGCTGCTTGCGGGAGGCGTGTAGATGACTAATGCGGCACCGCACGCACCCGCTTATGATTTGATACCCGACGAACTCAAGGCGCTTCGGCAGTGGGTCTGCTACCGGATCGAGGACCGCGACGGCACCCCAACCAAGGTACCGTACCGCACGGACAAGGTCGGGCGCGGCAATGCAAAGACTAACAATCCAGCAACGTGGCACACTTTTGAGGAAGTAATCGAGGCTGCCGCAAAGCCAAAGAACAGATTCGACGGCATAGGGTTCGTGCTTTCCGAAGAAGATCCCTACATCTTCATCGACCTGGACCACGTCGTAGCAGAAGGTGAAGTCGAGCCGTGGGCACGAGAGATAATCGGGCGCATCGGCTCCTACACGGAGTTCAGCCGGTCGGAAACGGGAATACACATCATCGCGCGGGCGAAGAAACCCGGTCCCAGGTGCAGAACCGCCAAGCATCCAAAGTTTGAGATATACTCCGACCGACGACTTGTAGTCTTCACGGGCAAGCTGCTTCCCAGCGCGGCAGCGGAGATAACGGACGCCGAGCGTGCGATGGCAGCGATCTACCGGAGCATGTTCGGCGATAAGCCTGACAACGATGTGCCGCCAAAAGAAAATGTCAAGAACGCTAAACCAAACGGAATGAGCGATCCTGTGCTCATTCAAAGAGCGCTGTCAGCATCAAACGGAGAGAAATTCCGCAAGCTTTGGAACGGCGACATTGGAGACTACAACAGCGATGCTAGTGCAGCGGATTCGGCGCTTTGCTGCATGCTGGCATACTGGACCGACAAGGACCCGGTCAGGATGGACAGGCTGTTTCGCGAATCAGGACTCATCAGGCCCAAGTGGGACGAGTTGCATGGCGCGCAGACCTACGGCCAGATGACGATTGACGCGGCCATTGGCATTGTCAAAGAGACCTGTGCCGACCATGCCGGCAAACGGAGGCAGCGAAAGAGACGAGCATCGGGAGATGCCGAAGGAGCGAAGCCCCAGGCGCACCCAGCGGCAAGCAACGGCCTGCTCACCATCTATGCCGACTGTCAGGACCTGCGCAGTGTGACTGCCGTGTGCTGGAGGGCTATTATCTATGCGAACAATCCTCCGAAATACTTTCGGTATATCGGTCTTCCTTCCAGGCTCGAAAAAGACGATGACGGAACACTTGTCCCAAGGGAGTTGACTCCCGACAGGCTCCGTCACGAACTCGCACGTGTGGCAAACTGGGTAAGCGGCGAAGATGAGGAAGCGGCCAAGCCTCCAATCGATGTCGTGAGAGATGTGCTGGCTACGCCAAATCCGCCGCTGCCGGTGCTGACGCGTATCACGGATGTTCCCGTGTTCGCTCCTGATGGATCACTGCAAACCGCTGAAGGCTACCACGCTGCGGGAAAAACATACCGGATGTCGAGGCCCGGGCTCAATATACCGGAGATATCGTCCCCGCCGTCGCAGGAAGAGGTAGATGCTGCCGGAAGCCTCATCCTCGATATGATCTCAGACTTTCCATTTGTGGATGAAGCCGACCGCGCGCACGCCGTGGGGCTGCTGCTCCTCCCGTTTGTGCGAGACCTCATCGACGGGCCGACGCCGAATCACCTTATCGAAGCTCCGCAGGCGGGCACCGGAAAAGGACTTCTCGCCGATGTCCTTCTGACTCCGGCCTGCGGCAAGCAGGTGTCGACCATCTCCGAGGCTCGGGATGATGACGAATGGCGCAAACGAATAACAGCGCAGCTTCGCAGCGCGAGAAGCGTGGTCCTGTTGGATAACATTACGCGACCGCTCAATTCCGGGTCGCTCGCGTCCGCGCTTACGGCGACGATATGGGAGGATAGGATTCTGGGCAAGTCCGAGAACCTGCACTTTCCGGTGCGCTGTGTCTGGGTGACTACGGCCAATAATCCCACGATGAGTACGGAAATCGCCAGACGTTGTATACGCATCAGGTTGGACGCAAAAGTAGATCGCCCGTGGTTTCGCGACGGGTTCAAGCAGAAGAAGCTTCGCAACTGGGCGCTCGATAGTCGAGGTGAATTGGTCGGAGCTGCCCTTACGCTTGTGCAGGCTTGGATATGTGCTGGTATGCCCGCTTCCGAAGCGAAACCGCTGGGTTCATACGAACAGTGGACTGCCATCATCGGAGGGATATTGCAGCATTCGGGGATATCAGGATTCCTGTCCAACCTGCACGAGTTCTATGAAGCAGCAGACATCGAGGGAGCCATGTGGCGGCAGATCGTAGATGCCTGGTGGGAGAAGTTCGGCCAGGAAAAAGTGGGTGTAACCGACCTGTTCGAGCTGGTGTCGGAAATAGATGCGCTCGATCTCGGCAAGGGAGGAGAGCGGTCGCAGAGAATCGCTTTCGGCAGACGACTCGGTCAGCAGCGTGATCGTGTGATAGGTGAATATCGGATTGTGTCTGCGGGCAAGTCCAAGCGGATAAGCCAATGGATGCTGGCTCCGACAACGAACCTGTTCTCGGAGGATGGCGAAGGGGTGTATGTGGTGCATAAAGGTGTATGTTCCCCCACTACCCCTCATGCGCGCACATACATGCATGCGGGCGCGCACACGCATGAGGAGTGTATAGAAAACATACACCAACATACACGACATACACCTTCCGAGCAGACAGACGAAAGCGATTCCATAGACAACACCAGGGAAGACGGGTCTTCACCGGGCTATGAGGAGTTCTGATGGCATACCTTGAGATACTGATAAAGCACGCCCTCAGGGCAAGTATACAGCCAGACGGTAAGCTCAGACTGGAACCGGATTGGCTCATCACCAATGATGTTCGGCGATTGGTCCGCGAGCATCGGGAAGAACTCGTCACCGAGATCATGGATTCGCGAGGTTCTGCCGATCCATCTGCAGAGGTCGTGCCGGATTATCATATCCTCTGGGTTGCAACGGATTTGGACTCATTCGAGGAATACGATCCCAGGTTTGGTTACGAGCTGGGCTGCGAGCCGGTCTATCGGATGCTCGATGCGTCATACTACGCTTGGCTGCGCCATCGGATGGAAAATGCCCGCAAGTCGCACGATACCGGTCGGCTCGATGATGCAACATTTGATGCGCTCCGAGAGCGATTCAACGTCATTCACAACTGGGCCATCCAGCACATTGGCGAAGACGCTCTTCGCACGGCGATTCGGACTACGAACGTCAAGACGTACGTTCCACCATCCGAGCAGACCTTCACTTCCTACCGAAAGGTCTGGGACCATGCATGGAATGCACACAAGCTGAGAGCATCATTGGGCGATTCTTCTGAGTCTGACCAGGCACGCAGATTGGAACATGCGCTTGCCACCCGAGGTTACGCAGGCATCAGGTCGTCGATTATCGAGGACATTGTAATATTTGTTCGAGATGACTCGGTTGCCGTGCCGGACAAGTGGGCTGGTAAGGTCCGGTTCACTATGGACGAACTGAAGCTGATGGTTGGTTCATCATCAGAAGTCGTGAAGCAGATTCATGAGGTCAAGCGAGTATTCGGCGGCAAAGTGGTGCCCGTAGATGAATGTCCGTTTGGAACCACCACAGCAAAACCATTATCAGTAACTGATGGCCAGAATACGTTGTTTACAGCCGCGACAGGCACAAAATGAGGCGCGAAACGCCTCTCCCGCCCAACTCCGACTTGCCGGGTCGATTGAAGGAAAACTATGACGAACGAGAACACATCAATTGAGCAACTGCCGCAGATAGGTGAACGCGACACCGAGGAGCTGGATCAGTGGCGCAGAAACTCCGGTGCAAGCCGCAGCCGAGGCGGGCAACCAGGCAACACCAACAACCTGCAGCACGGCATATATGCCAACCGGTTCCTCACGCCGGAGGAGAAGCCCATCTTCGACGCAATCATAGCGCAGCTTCACGAGGATTTTGTGTTCAACAAGAGCTCTGACTTCATCCAGGTGGAACTGGTGGCGGTCTATTTCCTGAAGCTCGGACGAGCGCAGGAAGCGGGCGACTGGGAAGCCGCCGAGAGACTCGACCGAATGATACGCTGCCACATGAAGGATCTCAAGACGACCAAGCTCACCCGCGAGGGAACGGAGCCTATCGAATCGCAAACGACGCCAGCGGAATGGGCTACGGCTCTGCTGGAGAAACTGGCGGAGGCTGAGAAGGCAAAGGCCGAATCAGAGGCTGAGCCGGAGAAAACGCAGGAATGAATTCAGATAACACCGTCGTGGCGGCGTCAGATATGTTGAATCCACGCGTGGGTTTCAGACCGATCCGGAGTTGGAGTTCAGATAATACCTGTTATGCGATGATGCCCAAGCATAAAGAAGATGCTAGGCAGCGGCGCTCTCGTGACATAATGGAACAATAGCATGTAGCAAACGATAATCATTCGACGCAGTGGAGAGGACTAAACACATGATTGACTATATTAACTATGAAGCAGTGGTATCCGATATTAAGTCTCGGACGGGACTTACGATCACATCTAAAGTCGTGAACGGCAAGAATGGTCCGATTCTGAAGGTCTTCCCTTGGTGTGACTTAACAAACAAGTGGAAGCGGGTACACGTGGAATGTACACCGGAAAAACAGCGCGGTAACGGTTATTCTATACACTTGGATTTCTATATTGAAGGTTCCATAACAGGCTCGGACGCAATCATCCGAAACGAGTTACTCGATGTGATTGAAGAAGAGAAGCTCACGGCGCTACGGATAATAGGACAACCATTTGAGTTGAACCCGAGACCTCACAAGGCCAATGTGCTCGTCGAACAGGTGAACTGTGTACCATTCAACGCTTGGGCAAGGGATGCCAAAATCGCAGAGCTGATGGCTCATTACATTTCGGCTTTCACCCCCGCTATAGCCAGGGTTTCGCATAGTTAGGAATGGGGTCATAGTCGCTCTATCGCATCTTCGAGTGCGTTGTCCACAAGATGCGTGTAGATTTCGGTGCTGGAGACGCAGAGGTGATCGAGGGCACGTTTTACAAGTTCCAGATCGGAGGTGGCGGCATAGAGATGCGTAGCGAACGTGTGCCGTAGACCATGCGGTGTGACGTTCTTCTGGATTCCGGCCTTGCCGAGCCAGTAGGCAAGGCGCTGGGCAATCTGTCTGCAGCATATCCTTGTTCCGCGAGAGGAAATGAACAGCGCGGTGATTTCGGAACTGGTCAATCGGCGGCGCTCTTTGAGGTAGTCTCGCAGAAGCGTACGTAGGGATGATTTCAGAAACTTGGTCTGTGGAATGCCGCCTTTGCCCGTTATATAGATATGTTTGCCTTCGAGGTCGACATCGTCGATGTTGAGACTCACAAGTTCTGCGATGCGAATGCCAGTGCCGAGGAAAAGCTCAAGAATGACACTGTCGCGCCTGGCAAGTGGGTTCGTCCGATCATGGGCTTCCTTGAGGAGCCTGCGCTTCTCGTGTTCAGTGAGAAACTTTGGGGGCTTGCGAGAGAGCCGCTTGGATTTAATCGACCTGGCCGGATTTGAGTTTACCAAACCAGTGTCAGTTGCCCAGGCGAAGAATGCACGAAGAGAGGCTTTCAAACGATACATCGTCGCTGGTGACTTTTGCGAGCCATTCTCCAAGCAGGCTACGATAGGATCGGTAAGTGCAGCATCTATCATTGCTGGTGTGATATTACTGATGCTGGTATCCGGCAGCGCGCGAGCAAAGCAGTGCAGGTCGCGCATGTAAGCGGAGATAGTAAGCTCCGAGCGATCCTGCGCCCGGAGCCTTACCGCGAAGCTGTCTATCGCCAGTTCGATGCTGTTACTCGGTTGCAGCAGCCGGATCGGGTTCGGCACTTTGCACCTCCGGTTGTGTCTTGAGGCTGCGGCCCATGGGTGTGTCTTTTGGAAGCGGGAGCTTGGCGATGTAGTCCTGTTCCTTTGCCCATATGAGGAACATTCGGAAGACGCGAATGGTCTTCTTGACCGTGATTTCTGAGCGGTCTTTACCGCCGTGCATTTTGAGCAGCGCATCGGATTTGAGGAAGCCGGAAACGTGCGGAATAAGAATTGACGTGAGCTTTCTATCAGGTCCGAAGTAGGCTTCGATCTGTTCAAAGTCTTTGCCGTAAGTATACAGAGTGCGTTCGCTCTTGCCTTGGCTTTTAAGATATTCGAGGTGTTCCTCGATGGCCTCGTGCAGTGTCTTTTGTTCCAATTCACTACCTCCAGTGGTTGTGTTTTGTATTCACATTCACGCTCAGGTTTAGTGTGAAGTCAAGGGTGTTTGCCTTGAATGTGCGAAAAAATGCGGAGGAAAACAATTGGTTGAGATAACATCGGAAGAAGAGAGACTGGGAACGTCTTTGCGAGACCCGGTGCTTTGGGGAGAGAAGTATCTCCACAATCGGGACGGTTCCGCGCGCGCCTATTGGCCACACCAGGTCAAGGATATGCACTGCGATGAAAAGAACATCGTTCACCTCGACGGACGCGATGTCGGCAAGAGTATTGTGCTCACAACTGATGCGCTGCACTTCGCCTTCACCACTCGCGGTGGTCAAGGACTCATCGCCGCTCCGCACCAGGGGCATCTGGATACCTTGATCGAGGAGATAGAGTTTCAACTCGATACCAACGATGAGCTTATGAGAAGCATTGCCCTCACGAAATATGGCAAACCCAAAATTACTCGCAAGCCGTATTTCAGGCTGGAGTTCACAAACGGTGCGATCCTTTACTTCCGACCTGCCGGTGCCTACGGCGACGCATTTCGCTCGCTGCATGTCGAGCGAGTATGGGTCGATGAAGGCGCATGGCTCACAGAAAAAGCATGGAAAGCACTGAGGCAATGCCTCAAGGCCGGTGGACGCTTGCGCATCTACTCAACTCCTAATGGCCTGCGAAACACTACTTACTACCGGCTGACAATGTCGCCACAGTTTGAGGTGTTCAGATGGCCGTCTTGGATAAACCCAGACTGGAGTAAGGATCGCGAAAATGAGCTTCTCGAGTTCTATGGTGGACGCGACACAGCGGGTTGGCATCATGAGGTCGCAGGCGAACATGGTAAGCCGTCCTACGGCGCATTCAATGTCGAGCATTTGAACTTCTGCCGTCAGGAAATGCCGGAGTATCTAAAGGTTGCGATATGCGGCGATGACATGCGCGACTGTGCGACCGAAGAGGAATCTTACGACCGGCTGGAAATGCTCCTTAACATGATCCCACAGACCGGCATGTTCTGGATAGGCGGCGACTTGGGTTATACCAACGATCCGACCGAAATTGTTGTGTTCCAGGAGATGGAAGTTGGGGATCGCTCGATCTTGAAGCTTGTGCTGCGAATCCACATGGAACACGTCTCTTACCCTCACATTGCTCAGACGATTTCCCTACTGGAAAGGTATTTCACGCCAGTCGGGATAGGTGTAGATAACGGCGGTAACGGCCTCGCGGTTGTACAGGAGCTACTGACGCTTGATAAGTATAAGCCACTGCAGCTTGAAGGCAGACTCTACGGATACGACTTTGGGGGTATGACGACGCTTGCCGTCCGCGATGGACGGGAGATCAAAAAGCGAACGAAGGAACTGATGACCAGTTTCATATCAGGATTACTGCAGCGCAGGCAGATGATACTTCCATTCGATGATCTCGAGATAGAAGACCAGTTCACTACTCATACCTATACGCTTACAAACGGTAACGTGATCTACTCAAAGGGCAACGATCACATCATCGACGCTGTGCGCTGCGCGATGCTCGTGCGAGAGCAGAGAAGCTTGGATCAGTTGACCGAAGAGACAGTCTGCGTCATTCCGGTGCTAACTGATCCAGTCTTCTTTTGATGCGGTTTGTATCATCAGTTCGACTCCACGAGTGCGAGGAGAGTCGAAAGTGGAAGCTGCAGTGCTGTGGCTATGAGTATCATATCCGAAAGGTTCAGGTAGCTGTAATTGCCGTCTTCCACGGAAGTGATGTAGTCCGTTCCTTTCCCAAGGATTCTAGCAAACTTCTCGCGGCTATAACCGAGCTTCTCTCGTCTTGTTGTGATTACCTGGCCCAGCAGCCTTTGGTATTCTGCCTGGTCTTTCATTGCCTGTTTCCCCCTTTTCTGAAGTCTCCGCCGAAGCGTGGGGGGTATGTTTGCTCTGGTCGATAGTAAGAGTCAAGACATGTGGGGAAATCGGCTGAAGTTATTTTTTCGTGGCAGAATATCAGAAAGATCGTTGGCGGCGGGTCGAGTAGCCTATCGCACATCCTCAGCATGCTGCTTATGATCTCTGCCGCCATCACCACCGACAGGCACGCGAAAAGAGAGTCAGGCCATTCGATGTATCTGAGCACAACCCCTGATACCAAAGCGCCTACCGCATAGATCGATACTGGCTTGTTGTGTTTCATGCTTGTCACCTCTGCGCTTTAGTCAGGACCGCTTTCCGCTTCATTTCCTGCCATGATGTTCATGCCACGGCTCATGCTACTTATATGATTCGACAAATACCAGCATTTAAGACGGGCTTTTCGGCCTAATCGGCCTGAATACTGATGTCTACGAACGAGCGGTAAGCGTGGCAATCACTCGGCAAGTCAGTTGTTTCAGGATGCTTAGAAGTAGCACCCCGGCTTCTGTGAACAGCGCCGAGGTGATGCTCCTTGCGAAGATCGTTCCGACACTTGCGCGCAGTCGCTAGTAAATAACTAAGTAGAGGCGTCTTCTCGCGCGATGTTGCGCGAGTGCATGCCTCCTGGCGCTATATAGGCGCGGCAAAACTGCACGTAGAGGTCAACGTGGAAAACCGCAGTCGAAAATCACACTCAAGAAAACCCCGGAGCCAGGCAGCCATACCCGACGAACACGACACGCAGGCACAAGGCATAGTCATCACTCCTATGGCGACAGCGGCCATGCTGGATTCGGCTGTGTTCGCCCGCGTCAATCCCGATGATTGTGCGATTCCAAAGACCTGGGAAGAGCGTGCTAAGAAAGCCTGGGAGTACTATGTCGAAGAACCGCTCGTTAAAAACTGCATCAACTCCTGGCGGACGTTCGCTGTAGGAGATGAGATAAGGATCACGAGCGACGATGATACAGTCAAGGACGAAGCAAACGATCTGGCCAATAGGCTCGGCGTCTCCGAGTTCGTAAAGGATATGATCCTGCAACTCCTTGTGAAGGGCGATGCGGTCGGGTTCAAGCGATACACCAAAGACGGCAAGGACTTTGAGGAAGTCACTTGTGTAAACCCGGTATCCATAAAGGTGAAATATGCTCAGGGACAGCTTGTAGAGGTTCAACAGTTTCCTGAAGACAGCCCGACCGCTGGTGACGGATTGGCGCTACCCGTCGAGCAGACGCTGCACCTCAAATGGGACGCTCCGGCATTCTCTCCGCGCGGCAATTCGCTTGTGCTTCCGGCTTTCCAGTCCATCGAACTGCTTAGAGACTACCGCAGAGCCGAGCAGGCCATCGCTAAACGTTGGGCCACGCCGTTCAGACTGATTAAGGTCGGTGGTGCGTTCGGCCAGAAAATGGTGATGCCCGACCAGAAGATGCTCGAACAGACCCGCGACATGGTCAACAAGATGGACATGAAGAGCGGCCTGGTCGTGCCGTTCTATGTGACGGTCGAGACCCACGGCACGGAGGGACAGGTTCTTAACACTGAGGACAAAGTCAAGGATGTAAAGGAAGACATAGTCGTCGCGCTGGGGCTTTCGCGGTCTCTGGTTGCCGGCGACGGTCCTAACTTTGCTACAGCGTCGGTCTCCATGCAAAAGATGCTCATCATGATCCGGGAGATAAAGCATGCTGCGCGTACCATCCTCGACTGGATATACAACGACTGGCTTGAGATAGCCGGGCACCAAGGAATGAGCGTCCAGTTCGTCTTCAACGACCTCGATCCCACGGACGCTGTCGATTTCAAGAAGCTCCTCATCGAGCTATACGACCGCAAGCTCATAAGTCGGTCGTCTCTGCAGCTCAAAATGGACCTCGATCCGGATACTGAAACGGCCAACCGGCAGCACGAGGACAAGTCGGTCGATCTCCTCGACGAAAAGCAGGTCAAGCCCATTGTGGATATGGTTGTGGCTGGAATAATGAGCATCGAGACGGCGCAGCAGATGCTTGGCCTCGATCCGACAAAGAATCGACCGGACGTGCAATCGCAGGCAGCCCTATACTCCAGCGCCGGTGTCGGCGAGATGTGCGACTTATGTGCCTACTTCGGCGAGGAGCACAACCGCTGTGGAGTCACACAGGCCGAGACAACCTTCGATTCCCCGGCATGCCGTTTCTTCGGTCGCAAGACAGGTTGAGGGCGAGGATAATGCACGCATCAATGTGCGCTATCGCCGATACCACCTCTCAAGCTCAGGCGATCCGAGAGGCAACGCAGAAGAGCCTTCTTGCCCGTGACCTCTACTCCGAGCAGGTTGCGCATGAACTCACGCTGTCCCTTCAGACCGCGCAGGAACAGGTAAGCAGAGCGCTCCTGGCCTATAAAAGCCTCGGCTCATTACCCGATAACAAGCTCGCCGCAGTAAAGGGCTTGGAGAAGCTGGATGCAGAGATAGGCGACGTGATGAAGACGCTCAAGAAAGAGCAAACTCTTATGTTCCGCAAGTCTTCCCGCGCATCGTTTCACTCCGGCGTATATCACGGCATCGGAGAGTTCGCGGCTGCTCAGATGCCGTTTTACCGTGACCTTACGTCGGACGGAATTGACAAGCTCACCACATCCGTCTTCACCCTTATCGACACTG
The DNA here is from genome assembly GCA_021371935.1 of bacterium. Lineage (NCBI taxonomy): Bacteria > bacterium. The sequence continues at coordinate 140,298 of JAJFVF010000004.1, read as the reverse complement.
ATGCCCTCGATTTCATGGCCAACTACAACCTCGTACTTGCCGGCGATGTGCATCGGGAGCTTTCAGACGGTATCAAGCGTACGATCCTTTCCGGTATTGCCACGGGCAAAGGTGCTGACGATATTGTCCGTGATCTCGGCACAGTCGTTGAGGACAAGGAATCGTTTCGCAATGCCGGAAGCAAGGTGTTCTCCAAGGCGCAGTATCGGATGGAGATGATTGCCCGCACCGAAGTCCTGCGCGCTCACAACCAGGGTCGCATCAAGTTTCACAAAGAGGTCGGTATACAGAAGCTCGAGTGGATGGCGATGGAAGACGAGCGCATGTGCCCGGTCTGCGGCAGTCTCGATGGCAAAGTATTCGATACGGACCACTTTCCCAATCAGCCAGCGCATCCCAACTGCCGGTGCACGAATGTCGTTGCCTGGCCGCTGGTTATCTGTGGAGGATATCTTGGCGCGACTGCCGCACCTGGTCAGAATGCATGTATTCTCCCTCCGCAGGCAATAGAACTTCAGGCAAAACAGAAGATTGAAGAAGAAAAGCAGCTCAAGGGCGCATTCGAGTCCGGCGACATTGGCGACCTTTCTACACTCACCGTAAAGCAGCTTCAGACGCTGGCGAAACAGAACGGCATAGCCGTCGCCCGCACCAAGTCTGATTTTATCAAGCTGCTGGATGGTGTCGAGCCGGGAGTTAATCACGGTGATCTTTCCGGCGCTGCGCTCCAGGCGAAGATCAAGCAATACAACATCGCGGCGCTACGGAGTAAAGACGAGTTGGCGACACTGCTGGCCGAAAAGCAGGCGGTGATCAAGCAAGTCAAAGCTCTGGAGGAGGCCGCAAAGAACGCTGCGCCTCAGACCGATCTTTCCGGTCTCACAATGGTCCAACTCAAGGATATAGCCAAGCAGCACGGTGTGTCGCTGAACCTCACCAAGAGCGAAGTCATCGATATGCTGGACGGTCTTGAGCCGGGTGTGAACCACTCCGGTATTGCCGGCAAAGCCCTGATCGCTGCCAAGCAGAAACATGGCATACCGCCCCTGAAGAACAAAGAGCAGCTCGTCAAAGCTCTTGAGAAGTCCGCGGGTCAGCAGATGGCTGAACAGGCCAAGCAGCAGGCTCTGGACGCGGCAAAACAGGAGGCGCTTAAGAAAGCAGAACAGGCTCTCAAGGATACGGTATCGCAAGTGGTGATGCCATCCTCGCCCACGCAATACCAATCATTCCTGGATTCAGTGAAAGCCGCCGATGCGGAACTGGCGAAAGAGTTGGGACTGCCGGCATCGGTTCTCGAACAGCACGCAAAGGAGATCGTGCTAAAGAAGCTTACGTTCGCCCAGCAGGTCTCGGCGATAAAGTCCGGGGAACTAAAGGACCTTGCAAAGCAGACCAAAGTCAAGCACTGGCAGTGGGCGTCGAAAGACGAACTGGTCACCCTGTTCACGGAGACGGACACCCCGAAGGTATCGGCAGCTCAGGCAGGTATCGAGGCGAAGCATGCAAAGTGGGCCGAGAAACACCTGGGTAAGTCCGGCAAGGCAGCGCAGCCGAAGGCAGTCCCTACACCGGAGCCACAGGTCGCCCCACAGCCTGTCACAGTCGCGACACCGAACACATTTACAAAGAAGACTTCCGAGTTTGACGCAGTCGATGCAGCTTGGACTGAGAAAGGCAAGCCCGAGAAGTTCAAGTATGTCGGTAAGGCCAAAGTCGGCGGGGCGCATGAGAAGGAGTTCTGGCTCGATGAGAACAGCGATAAGTGGCTTTTCAAGCCGGTGGGCGAATCAACGGACGATTTCATCGCGCACGGCGAAGAAGCCGCATACAAGATAGGGCGTCTTATAGATCCGGATGCAATGGAAGTCAGAACGATCCAGCTCAATGGTCGAACAGGTTCCATTCAGATGTGGCGCGGTAAGCTGGCGGCAAAGTCCGACTTCTCCAGCTTCGACATTACTGAGCTTTCAGCGGATGATATAGCGCAGGTCCAGCGTGAGCACGTGATCGACTGGCTTATCTCAAACCATGACGGCCATGCAAAGCAGTTCCTGCGGACAAAGGACGGCAAGGTCTACGGTATAGATAAGGCTCAACTCTTCAAGTTTCTTGGCTCGGACAAGCTCTCCATCGACTACCACCCGAACGGAGCCTGCGGGGAGAGTGAGCCGTTCTACAACACTCTGTTTCGTGCGGTAAAGCAGGGAAAAGTGACGGTCGATCCGTCGGTCACTCTGCGCTGCATTCGCGAGGTGGAGAAGATATCTGACGATGATTACCTCACTCTGATCTGTCCGTATGTCGAGGGCCGATTCGCTGGCGACGAACTGAAGAAAAAGGCATTCTACGACCTGGCCCTTGCCCGTAAGCACAACATGCGCAGTGATTTCGAGTCATTCTACTCCGATATCCTCGGTAAGAAGGGTTACAAGTTCGAGGATATCGCAGAAGCGCAAACAGTAGTCCGTATCGGTAAAGCCGAGGAGCAGATTATTGAGGAGGCTCGTATTCTCGGCTGGCAGGGCAAATCGCTGCCAATAGACGAATTCGATATTGAAGATCAGACCGCCCTCGTTTTCACGGAGACAGTAAAAGGCAAGACCCGCACTGTTGTAAAGATGAAGCTTCGGCCCGAATCTGAAGCCAAGATCCTACCCGCACTCAGGAAATCCAATCGTCAGGTAAGCGTCGTCAAAGTCGGTGAGCCGCTTGCTGAGGACGAGTTCGCTGATGATATCCTTCTTGCAGTGAAGACCATAAACTATCATTCGCAGGATGGCAACTATAACAAGTCCAAAGTAGATAAACTGAACAAGCATCTTCCTGCGCTGAAGAAACTTGCCAAATCCGACGATCCGGATGTGCGCGAGATGGCGACAGCCTACGTCGACTGGATAGAGAGGATACAGGAAGCTGTCAGGGAAAGAAAACCCGTTGCCGGGAAGTTCGAGACATATCTTCGGAAAAGCCTGCCCAAAAAAGGTGAGAGTAAGGATATCGATTTTACAGTCCGCAAGACCAAGGTGCTTATGGAAAAGCGGACACTTGCAAAAGGTGAGCTTTCCATCGACAAAGAGTCTGTCGGTAACAGTTCGATGTTTCGAGGCAGGTCTATGAATGACGGGGAGCAGTATGAAGTGGATTTCGGTGATGGTGTCAGAGCGGTCTATCGGCCGTGGTCAGAGAAGAACCATTATGCGCAGCGCGGAGAACTCGAGATTATCGTTGACGAGAGGCCGGACGCAAAGAGCCTGGACAGGGCGCTCGACAACATTGAAAAGCTCGGCCTGAAAACAAACATAGCCGACGCCGAAGATGCTGAGATAATGTATCTTACGAAGCAAGCTTATGTTACGAAAGCCGACCGCGAGCCTGATTATGCTCGTATGATCTCCGGTCTTGACGGGCGCAACGCAACGAAGACCGAACGTGTCCAAGCGATGCGCGGTTTCTGGGAGCAGCGTCTCGGTGTCTCCGACATCACCAAAATGCCGGGATATGATCCCGTCGGTGAATATCAGCTCGGTTTCAAAGACGCGAAGATCGCCGGAGGTTACAGGCATCAGTATCGCTTCGATATATCAGATGCCGACATCGAGAAGCAGATGAAAGGCTACAGCTTGTATCATCGTCTCACGAACGGCGAGAGCATAGGCGAGTTTCTTGATACGGTACTTGAGAATAATGGGGCTATGATAAGCACTGTTGAGAAACTCAGAGCGGGTGTCATGCCTGGTGGAATGTCACCCGAGTCCGATATGAACAGTGGCGGCGCAAGCTACGTATTCACCCGCATAAAGAAATCGCCATCTGCATATTCAACAGATGTCGGTTTCTACTTCAAGAAACGGCTCCTCAGGCGGATGGACGCGGTAAGCTACAATCACGACGCATTCGGCAAGGTCAAGGACGACTATGTTTCGAGTAATCGCGGGAGCGACTCAGCAACATGGAAGAACTTCTCGCGCAACTCCAGCAACGAGACCATCTTCAAGTATTCGATTACGCTTTTAGATAACTTGGAAAACATTGTGGTTCACGGTCAGGGCGAAAGGAAAAGCGTTCTTGATGTATTCAAGAAACATGGCATATCAACCATGCCGGATGGACGTAAAATCGAGGAACTGGTAATAGACATATGATTTTAAATGAGTTCATAGCAAGTGAAAAGGCAAAGCTGCAGAAGCTCTTTGATGAATTTAATACGACTGGCTCCTGTATGGAAATGCGAGAGGGTAATGACGAACCACTCGGCTTTGGCCTTATAGACAGCTACATTGTCACACGTATAGCTCCGCATTTTGATATTGCAGGCAACGTAACAAAGACTGATTTCTGGCTGTTATTCAAATCGGCTGGTTACAACAATGGCTGGCAATATGCTCACACTATCAAAGTTGTGGATTGGGGTCAGAACGATGGATATCTTATCGACTTAACTGATGATCGTGGGCGTGAGTTTCATATAGAACTGCTGTTTCCTGCACAGGATGTTGAGATGGTCGCGGATTGGAAAGACTGGCAGCATTACAAGGCTGAGAACAGAGCTATGTTTGAGCAGATTGACGCTCAGCTTCTTGCGGAGCATGTGCGGATCGCAGAGGAATGGAATGCGGCTTAGGTATATGATAGAGTATGCCCTGCGTGACCGTGACACCGATCCGCATTACGAACCAATCGGTGTCTGGGTGCAAGGACCCGGACCTGGTCTCGATATCATCATGGAATACTTGCCTGGCAACGACGATTTTGCCGAAGATGCCGACTGGATCATTAACCGGCTCGTAGAAAATGATATCAAGTCGCTGCCTGAAGACTTCCTCGAATATCATCGGGCGACGATGTCGCCGTATATTGGGATGCGTGGGGAGATAATCGAGATCGACGAGTACTCGTCGGCGGAAGCCTGCGCGGCCTCCGTACTCCAGAAAATCAATCTTCCGGATTGATCACATAACAGACACCATCGCCGAGGCTCTAAGTTAGGTGTCTTCGAGACTGCTGCTACCCCGAATCTCAGACAAGACAGGAAATGGGTATCATATCAGCAATGACTAAACGGAGGACTATGCTATGCGACAACACACAACCACAGCCGCGATTGGTTTGGCGATAGTCTTGCTGTGCACATCAACCTCAGCACAAATGGGCGGAGGCATGATGGGTGGCGGCGGAATGATGTGCCCTATGTGCGGCGGAACCGGGAGAATTCCGAATGGATGGAACGGCCAGATACCTGATAAACTGCCTTACCCAAAGAGCGCCGAGTGGATAGCCAGGCTGAAAGCCATCTTCGCGCTTGAGAAGCTGTCTCAAGCCCAATATACAGCGGATGAGGACAAGTATCACGTCAGAATGCCGTATATGATGATCATTCCCCAGGAGCAGAACCACATAACCTGGATAGGAGGGTTGTTCAAAGCCTACGGCATAGCACCTGGGGTCGAGACGCCGCCAGTGAAGAAATCGGAGTCGGTAAGGCAAGCTTACGAAATCGGCCGGGATATAGAGGCGCAGTCGATTCCAAAGTATGTGTGGCTCATCAAGAACACCGACAACAAGACCACCAGACAGGTGCTTGATACAGTTCTAATGCAGACTAGGATGCACCACATGATGTTCACCCATGTCCTGGAAATGGGCGAGATGGGAATGTAACACTGACGGTCCAGCGGCGGAAAGCGCTATCAAGTGGCTGGCCTGAAGACTGCCTCGAGTATCACCGGGCGACAATGTCGCCGTACCGCTGGACGCGTGGCGATACAATATAGTCGAGGCGGATGAGTCCTCGCCTCAAAGGTTGCATCGCATCTTTCCTCCAAAAGATCAGCCCCAAAGTGAGGCGCATAAAACAGTTTCACCACTCCGCATGTGTTTCCGGTAAATATTGGAGAGATAGTCTCCAGGCACCTGTACACACAAAAATCATTCCGACACTCTGTGGATGTCAGTAGTAAATAACAAAGTAGAGGGCCTTTCTGTTTTGGCCTACTGAATGTCGGAGTGATACATGCAGCTTTTCGCCACGGACCTTGATCGGCTGGCATTTCTACTTGAGACGGATGCTTCGCGCCACCTTGAGATTCTTCTCGCACAGGCAGCGGAGCTTGTCACGGAGGAATTGCCGTCGGACGAGCGGCCGAAGTACGTAACTAATTACATAGGTTCAAAGCAGAAGCTTGTCGACTGGATATGGAAGCATACACCGGAAGACATTGGCTCAGTCCTCGACGCATTTTCCGGTTCGGCGGTCGTGGCGTATATGTATAAGACCAAGGGGCTGCGCGTTGTTGCAAATGACCGGCTTCACTACAGCTACCACGCCGCTCGGGCTATCATTGAAAACAACTCCGTTAGGATCGATCAGGAAGAGCTTGATGCGCTTCTTGCGAACAATTCCAAGGCTGGCACGTTCGTTCGTGACAACTTCAAGGGGTTGTTTTTCGCTGATGGTGTCCACGCCATCGTCGACAACATTCGAGCGAATATCGATGCGCTTTCAGGCTATAAGAAGGACATCGCATTATTTGCTCTGGGAAAGGCTTGTGTCGGTGGCAAGGGCGGTTTCGGGCACTTTTCCTCATCTACGGATTATGGCAAACGCCAGGACACGCCCGATGAGTTCAAGGAACGCTTTTCAAATAATGTTGCGCGTATCAACGCACTCATCTTCGATAATGGCAAAGAGTGCAAGGCATCCTGCAAGGATATCAATGATGCCGTGAAGGATGCCAAAGTAGACCTTGCCTATTTCGATCCTCCCTACGCCACAGAATTTTCTACGACTAATTATGAGAAGGCATATCACTTTACCGAAGGACTTATGACCTACTGGGACGGCCTTACAATAGTCGACGACTCCAAAACAAAGCACTACGAGACGGACCATAAGACGGTAACAAAAGCTAACGCCGGCGAATTCTTCTCGACGTTTCTTGCGAATGCGAAGCATATTCCGAACTGGCTCATATCATATCGCGACCATGCGTATCCGAATGAAGCCGAGATGAAAGACATCATCTCAGCAAATGGAATGGAAAGCCGGATCAGTTCACAGCAGCACCACTACAATATCTCTTCCCGACATTCCGAGAACTCGGAGGCTATTGAGCGGCTGTTCGTGTGTTCCCGGTCGGGTAAGTTGAAGCAATCGGCAGGGTTTTGCCCGGCATGTTCTCAGATGCAGGCACAGGCGATATGGGACGAGACTGAAAACGAGATCCGATATCGTGTTCGCGATCCTAAGCAGTTCGAACCGGAGAGCTTCAGGCGTAAGGCTCTCGACGGCGTTGATGGTGTCTCCATTGTTATCGGCAGACTGAAAGATGAGTTCATTCCCGAAGCTCATGATCCGAAGTCAACGGTCCTGCAGGCATATCGATTTGCCAAAAAATCTGAACAGAATCCTGATGGCTGGACTATGGACAAGGCCAAGGAGTGGATAAAGGACCACGAACAACCGGTGTCAGAGGCCGAGGTCCGGATCGAAGAAAACATGCAGGCTCTGGCAGATGCAACACTTGCTGATGAGGTGGACCTGCTTTCATGCCAGGCTGGTGAAGATCCGGTTCGAGTCACGGGCTTCATGGGCAACAAGTTCATGATGCTCGGCTGGATAGAGCGGCAGGTGCCGAAGGAGGCAAAGACCCTCCTCGATGCATTCTCCGGCGGCGCGAATGTTGCATACCACTTCAAGCGCAAGGGCATGCAGGTCATCGCGAACGACCTGCTGCTCTATCCATACCATATCGCCCGGGCTGTGGTCGAGAACTCACACGAGACATTGACCGATGAAGATATCGAGAGAATTCTTTCGTCCAATGCATCCGCAGGGACATTCATAGTCGACAACTTCCACGGCTACTACTACACCAAGAAAGTGCTCGCGTGGCTGGATCAGGTATGGGCGAATATCCAGAAACTGCCCGGCTACAAAAAAGACCTCGCGCTTGCTGTGCTCGGAAATACCGTGAAAGCCAAATCCATGTTCGGGCAGTTCCACCGCTCGAAGCTCAATCTCAAATCAGAATTGGACTATGACTCCGAGATGGAGGCTGATGCAGGCATCAAAGAAAACCAGCTCGTCAACATCCCAGTAGCAAGCATGGTCGAAAGCTTCAAACGTTACGCGAACCAACTCAATAAGCTCGTCTTCGATAACGGTCAAGAGTGCAAGGCATTTCACGGCGATGCTGTCGAGGCTGTGCGCAAATTCGGCGCGGATGTGCTGTACCTAGACCCACCTTACATCACCCAGTTCTCGAACAACGACTACGAGTATTCACTGCACTTTGTCGAGGGTCTCATGAACCGCTGGGCGGACAAAACCCTCCTCAACGACAATCGCAGAAGCTATCAGTCGCGGACGCACTACGACCGTGACAGCATCCGCTCGCTCATCGAGAGCCTTGCGACCGAAGCCCGCGGGAAGTATGGAACGGTCATCATGTCTTACCGCGACAAGGCATTCCCCACGGAAAAGGAGATCCGCGATATCTTCTCCGAGCGGCTCGGCAATGTTAGTGTCCGTGGAATGGATGTCGAATATGGCATTGTCCTCGGCAAAGATACCGAAGGCAAAACCGGCCGCGAACTGCTGTTTATCTCCTCAAAGTCCAGCGGCGCTCCCAATACTGCGGCTGCGCTACTGCCGGCAAACTGCCACACATCCATACCAGTCGAAGTGTGTATTGCAGGCTCTGAACAGCTTTCGGCGGATGCCATAGACATCAATCCCAACGCCGGCGACCCGCAGTTCGGCTTCATTATGTGCCGGGTTGGAACGAACAAAAACGGCGATCACTTCACGCCCGAAGAGCTTTCGACACGCTGCACAACGGCAATCAACAAGAAGATCGACCTCAAACATTCTCAGGACCTCACCGACATCGTCGGCGGGATCATCGCATCCGAGTTCGTTGAAGATGAAACAGGCGGCAGAATCGAATGTGTTGGCGAACTCTATGTGGCTGACACGCCGACTGCAGCGCTTGCCTACAAGCTTATGAAGAAAGGCATCATCAGTCAGGTCTCGATGGAGTGTGACTATGAGGCCGGTGAATGCTCCGTCTGCGGCAAGATGATGACAAACAAGAACGACTATTGTATCCATCTTCGCAAGTACAAAGGCGCGGAGTATCAGGGCAAGCCGGTCTTTGAAATTTTGCATGGCGTTACGTTCACTGGCCTCGGTCTACTCGACCGAAAAGGCGCTGACGAAAACGCCCGGATAACACAAGTCGCCTCGCAGGAGGCAACCCATACAAGTTCAGGAGGCAGTCCATTGGAAGACGACAAGAAAACGATTGACGAGCAGCACGAGGATGCTGCAAAGAAAGGCGCTCCGGGTGGTGCTGCGCCAGTAGACGACAAGGCCCGCATCAAGGAGCTTGAGGACGAGAACAAGCAGCTCAAGCAGCAGGTGTTGGACCTTCAACAGCAGGTTCAGGAACTTGAAGCGGCAAGTAAGGCCGCTGCGAACAAAACTCGCGCACAGAATCTCATTGCCAAACTTGAAAAGTCGGGCATTATGTTTGCATCCAATGAGGAGCGCGAAAAGGAGCTGGGGCGACTTGCGGAACTTTCCGATGATGCTTTCGCTGCGACTGAGGCTGCCTTCGACAAGGCGATTCAGGCCAAGCCAGAATGCCCCGAAAAAGGCAGTGAGACAAAAGGCGGCGATGATCAGGGCAAGTCGAAAGCTAGCTCGAAAGAGAGCGGCGCACTTCGTTCCGATGCGGGTGTGCGGCCGCTGGATGTAGATGATACCAAAACAAGCCTTGAAGATAAGCTCAAGTCAGGTTTTATGGCGGCATACCATGACCGCATAGGGCTTGCTAAAGATCAGAACACAAAGTAGGAGGTGCAACGTGCCATTTATCAATCCATCTCACAGGGGGCTTGCATACGGAGACGGGTATTTGCAGGGCGACGGGAAGCTCGGCCAGTTCGTAAAGCTGGTCGGTAATGATCTGTTTGCCGTCAATACTGATCCTGCTGCCAAATCTTTCGGAGTCCTGGTGAAAGACTATAAGAGCGGTGAAATGCCCGGCATCTTGTGCATGGGCGGCATTTATGAGACTGATGTCTTCGAAGGCACTATCAATGTCAACGATGATCTGAAGGTTTCGACAGGCGGCAAACTTACCGCTGGAGTCGGAGCCGGTGATATTGTGGTGGCCAGAGCGATATCGGTCGCCAGCGGGACATTGAAGTTCCGCCTGCTCATCTAGGAAGGAGATAACGTGGAAACGATAATCGATGTACATAGCCAGGAATATATGGATACCATGGCCCGCCTGATGAGCGAGGCTCTGGATTCTCCTGATGGAATGCGTGCTCTTGCTGCTGCCATCGCCGATCCAATTGAGCAGGAGATAAAGCGCAAGGAAATTACATCCCTGCTCCTTACCCAGCACGATCTGCCTAAAGGCGAAAGGCCGGTCTACCAGAAGAAACCCAAGGTCAAGGCTTACTGGATAAGCACTGAAGGCGAAGCTCGTGAGCAGGAACTCGGAAAGGATGAAATAGAGTTTCCGACCCATCGCATTCACTCCGCGCCTATGGTTGATATCTCGATGTTGAAGCATGGCAATATCGGCACCCTTATGGATATCCAGACATCGGCCGCCGCCGAGATACGCAAGGAGATGGACAGACGGACGATCACGGTCATATCGGCTGGAGTGCCTACCGCTAACACAATAGAGGTCACAGGCGGAAAACTCACTGACGACGCTCTGAACGAAGGGATATCCATCCTCGAGGATCTGGAACTCACAGTAAAATACATCGTCATGCGAGGTCGCCGTTTCAATGACATGCGTGACTGGGACCTCGACCCGGAGACGAGAGCGGAACTGCGAACCAAGGGCGTCATCAAGAACTACGGCACGGGCGGCATCATGCTCACCGCTTCAGCGGAGATGAACGAAATACTCATCGTTCCTGATGAGGAGATTGGGAAGTTTCCAATCCGCGAATCTCTGAAAACCGATCCCATTGAGCAGAAAACCCGGTTCAAAACCGGCTGGCTGGTGTGGTCAGAAGTCGGACAGGGTGTCACCCGCCCCGACATCGTTGCGAAGATAAAGATACTACCTTAAGGGAGGCTTACATTGGTCAGACTAAAGAACGTCCGGTCCGGTATTCTCATTATTGCTGATGCCGGATTGAAGCTGGCTCCGGGAGAGGATCGCGAAATCAGCGAACTGACTCCGCAGGCAAAACAGGCGCTTGATAATGGCTTTCTTGCCCAGATGGACCGAGACAAGGAAACGAAGCCTGCGAGCAAAGCGGCTGATAAGGTGCCTGAAACGAAATCTCAGTCCAAGTCCAGCAGCCGCAAGACTGAAGAAAAAGGATCGGGTAAGTCGGAAGCTATAAAATCGGAATCGACCGAACCTGCAGCATCCAAGTCCACTGATAATGCCGGTGGGTCAGGTGATCATAGCGATTCCACACAAAGGTCGCTTATCGAGGCTGAAAGTGGCGACAACTGATCTTCTGACCCTGTTGCGAACCGATCTTGCCGATCCGAATGGCGAAACATTCAAGGACGAGGTGCTTACGCGTTGTATCCTGAAGAGCGTCTCGCCGGTCGGTCGCGATCTGGATGTGGAGATGTCTATGAGCGGTAGCGAGATCGTGCCGGAGCCGCAGGGTGAGACACTTGAGATGCTGCTTTTGCAAGCACAGATTGAAGCATGTCGCTTCATGCGCATCGCTACCGCTAACTCGTTCTCGTTTTCGTCGGGCGATAAGCGGGTGGATAAGACGAGCCAGCCGCAGAACTGGGCAAAACTGGAGGCAGATCTCTCGACGACATATTCCGAGCGGCTTCGAGAGATAAAACCGGATGCAGCGGTGGATGATGGATATGTCTTCACGCCCAAGCCGCTTAGACCGGTCATATTCGAGCAGGGTCGACATCACTGTCATCGTGATCACCATGACCATACTCACTGATCTGGAAAAAGCGGCAGCGGTGGCCGAGGTCAGAAATCTCATCACCGCGTCGGGTCAATCGGCAGCGCTACTTAGGAAACAGGCGAGCGAAAACCTGTATGGTTCCGACGAGGGAGAGTTCGTCGAGTTTTGTGTGTTCCATCTGGAGATTTCTGAGACTCCACCGGCAGATATAGCCCAGAGGGTGGATGCCACCGCAAGTGTTCTTCCTGAGCTGGATGTTCGCGTGGAGGATCGTGTTCGTTTCTATGGTCGAGACTTCCGGGTGCAGACAGTTGCGCCGCAATCGCTTTTTGGTGTGGTGACACATAAGGTTCTTGAGTTGGTGGTCTTGCATGGGAGTTAAGCGATTCGGCAACTGGGCGGAAGCAAAGCAGTTACTCACGAATGGGCTTGATCAGCGACTGGTTCTTGCGATCCGGCAGGCAACGGTAAAGAACGCACTGCTTCTTGTGCGGGAAATAAAGCGTGGAATACGAGATCAGGCACCGGGTGGCAAACAGTTTCCTCCGCTTGCACAGGTGACAATCGACCGGAAAGGATCCTCGAAGGCGCTGATTGACACGGGATTTCTGTTGAATTCTATAACTCAGAAGATACTCTCAGACCGTGCGTTTGTTGGTCTCCTGCGGACCAGCTTCTACAAGGACGGCGAGAACGCCGCAAATATCGGCGCGATCATGGAATATGGCTGCACGATAAAACATCCGAGTGGTGCCGTGATTGTTATCCCACCAAGGCCTTTCCTGCATCCGACGATGGAGAAATACCGGAACGAAGTGATCAATAACTACCGAGAGGCACTGGCCTCAGTTCTCAAATGAAAGTGAGATAGGGAGATATGAAGATAATAAGCTCGATGCTTGTGCTCGTCTTGCTACTTATTGCAACACCCCAATGTGGCGCGGAGTCTCTGCAGGTTACAACTACTCAGGTATCGACCCAGACCAAACGCGGCGTCCCGGTTGTGATGGCTGTGAATCTCAAGAATGTTCTCGCGCCGCGTGATCCTATAACGCTTACGGCTGAAGCTCAGTGGGAGGACGAATACGGAGTGACCAAAACTACAACAGCGAGTACGACCATTACCGTGATACAACCTATCAAGGTCAACACATACAAGGTAGCAATCCCCGCTCTTTTTGATTTTGTGGCTGGCTCTGCAAAAATAGACGGCCAGCCGGTTACGTCGACGCTTGATTCCGGCACAATTATGTTTCAGATCGGGCGTACGCTTTTGGAGGGTCAGTCGGTCTCGCTAGAATACGCGGTGAAGGCGCAGTAGTGTGGAGCTCATCCGTAAAGTCGTTGAGTCATTTGTCCGGCTGGTTAAGGTCGAAGTCGATCTGGGTGCTGTGCTCGTCGCGGCTGACGATGTGTTCGAAGTAACAAAAACGCCGAGTGTTGTTCTGCAGGGGCCAACCCTGGTGGAAGACAGCGCGCGGAGAACACCTGCAAAGCAGGTCAGGAAGAACCAGAGTGATTTGACTTTCGAAGAGCGAAAGTCTCCGAGGCTGTATCACCTCGAATTCGACGTCATTGTCACGACAGGTAAGGAAGGCGATCTTCTGGACCTGACTGAGAAAGTCGCGCGGTTCTACCAGCTTCATCCGACGCTTCCGGTTGGTGAGCACGGCTCGCTTGCAATCACTGAACTTACACCACTGGGTGGTTTGAAGAGAGTTAACCTATCGAACCTGCGGCAGGCATCTGGTAAATGCCGCATTGAGGACTGCCCGGTCTATGATGGCCGCGTGACGACCGGGAAGCTTGCGACCGGGTTGAAACTGGAAGTGAATCCATAAGGAGTCAACCAATGAAACTCAATATTAAGAACTTGCTTTTTCAGCCGCTTGCACTTCATCTTGCGACGGATGGCGAGGGACTGCATCTTTCGGCTCGCGAATGTCGGGAAATACTCGCGGAGCATGTCTCCGATGAGATTCAACTTGCTGCTGCTCGTGGGCTTGTTTCTCTTGTGAACAAACCAGGCGACAGTGAAGATCATGCCGTGAGTGCTGAAGTCGGTGTGGACACTCCAGAAAGCGCTGTGGAAGTTGGTGAGCAGCAGGCTAGGCAGAAGAAAGGAAAACTTAAATGACATCATATCTCTCGCCCGGAGTTTATACGAAAGAGACCGACTTCAGCTACTACGTGAAGCAGATTTCTACGTCGGCATGCGGAATGATAGGAATTGCAGAAAAAGGACCCATCAACAAGGCGATCCTTGTGACAAGCTGGGAGCAGTTCGTGCGTAAGTTCGGCTCCTACATCGCCGATGGTTACCTTGCGTATACCGCTCGCGCGTTCTTCGACAACGGCGGACAAGTCCTCTATGTAAACCGAGTGGCGCACTACACTGATCCTGATGACCGGGCAACGCTTACTGCAAAATGCTCAACCATTTCACTAAAGAATCGGCGATCAGCCGCAGCCAGTTTGAACACGGGCATCATTGGCACAGACAGAATCCTCTGGACCACAAAGGCTGCAGGTGCGGCTGGCAATTCTATCACAATCGCACTTGTCAAATCCGGCAACGATACGCCGCTTTCAATCGAGGTAACTGGCCAGGCAATTACTATTCATCTGGCGACTAACGCTACTGGCGATACGACAAGCACAACCGCACAGGTAGTAGCAGCAGTTGTTGCACATGCCGGTACATCGGCGTTGATTCAGGCGTCCTCAACGGATACTGGCGTGGTTACACCCGCTGCATCTACACATCTGGCCGGTGGACAGGATCCGCAGGACACATTGAAAGTTAGCGCGATAAATGAGGGTACGTGGGGTGATGCGCTCTCTGTTCAAGTCACTGACAGCACACAGGATGCCGCAAACGAGTTCGACCTTATCGTCCGATATAAAGGCGAGACTGTTGAAGTGTTCAGGAACCTTTCGATGGACGAATCAAAGTCGAATCATGTGGAAATCGTTGTTAATGAGGTGTCGGAATTCATCACAGTCGACGATCTTTCTGTTGCATCAAACGCTGCCCAGGACAGACCCGCCGTAGGAGCATTCTCGCTGACGGCTGGTGATAACGGAATCAGCGGCCTTGCCGATGCGGATTATATCGGTGATGCATCCCAACACACCGGTTTCTATGCATTCGACGAGATAGATGCACTGAATATCGTGCTCGCACCGGGTGTTACGACAGCGCAGGTCATTGCTGGCGGGATCACTTATGCTGAGAATCGCAAAGACCTGCTATTCATCACCGAACCACCGATCCATCTTGAGCCGCTTGAAGTCATCGATTTCCGAAAAGGTCAAGGTACCTACACCCATGCCGCATTCAATTCATCCTATGCAGCACTCTACTATCCCTGGCTTGAAATTTCAGATCCGCTCACGAGAAAGAGCAAGCTTGTTCCTCCGACCGGAGCGGTGGCCGGATGCATCGCCAGATCTGATCAGAAAACGGACGTGTGGTATGCGCCTGCTGGAATCGATAGAGGGCGAATCTACAATGTGCTGTCTCTTGCCTACAAGACCAACCGCGGTGAGCGAGACACTCTTTATTCCGAAGGCATTAATGTAATAGCGAGCTTCCCAGATACCGGCATTAATGTTTGGGGGCAGAAGACTCTCCAGTCTCAGTCTTCCGCGCTCGACCGAATCAACGTTCGCCGCCTGATGATGTATGTCGAAGAAGCGGTTTCGCAGTCGTCGCGCTTCGTAGTCTTCGAGCCGAACAACTCGCAGACATGGCGGGCGCTGGTGCGCCTTATCACTCCGTTTCTTTCGAACATCAAGAGCAAGGGCGGTTTCTATGACTTCAGAGTGCAGTGTGACGATGAGACTAACACCGCGCAGATGATAGACCAGAACCAGATGGTCTGCCGGGTGTTCGTGAAACCTACGAAGACCGCTGAGTTCGTGGAACTGAATTTCGTCCTCACCGCAACCGGCGCGGACTTCAGTGAGATATTTTAGGAGGTGGCCGCATGGAAGTGATGATGCCTCAGAGCCTTTACCAGAACTGGCAGTTCGCCATCGAAGTGAACGGGTTCGATGTGGCTCTCTTTAAGAAAGGTCAGGAGCCAAAGACTGAGTTTGAGGAAGTGGCGTTCGCTCCAGCTGGCTCGATGTTCGACCAGAAAGTCGCGGGCCGTATGAAGTTTGGCGATGTCACTCTCGAGAAGGGTGTGCTCGCTGATGGATCTGACGAAGCGGCACGTGACTGGGTGAGAATCCAGGCCGATGTGAACTCCGGTGTCGGCGCGCTGCCGGAAGAGTATATGCGCGACATCGACATCGTTCGGTATGATCGTGCAGGTAACGAAACGCGCAGATGGACGCTTGTCGGAGCGTGGGTGAAGTCGCTTGAATATGACGATCTTGAAGGTGGAAGCTCCGACAACACAATTGAGAAAATCACGATCTGCTATCAATACTGGATTTAGGAGACGCACATGTATATGTTTGAGCTACCCAGCGGGCCTGAAATAGAGCTGAGGGAAATGACCGGCGCGGAGGAAGAACTGCTCACCAACCAGCGGCTTATCCGAAACGGCGACGCCGTGAACCGCGTGCTTGCTAACTGCATTCTGCGATTGGGCGAAAATTCGGAGCCGAGTGTGAGTGATGTGCTGAATATGCTTTCCGGCGACCGGCTGTTTACACTTGTGCGGCTTCGACAAGTGTCGCTGGGTGATGAAGTCGAACTCGATCTGGTCTGTTCGAACACGGCATGTCGGGCAAAGAATCACATCATCATAAACCTCACTGACCTGCCTGTGACGCCATATGGCGAAGCACGTGAGTTTGTATACACGCTGCCCAGCTCCGGCAGGAAAGTGCAGTTCGTTCATCTCGACGGCAACAAGGAGAAGCGCCTGGCTCAGATGCAGGAGCCGAACATTTCTGCTGCGATGCTCATTCGTATTCTGGAGATAGACGACTCGGCTCCGAGCAAGAAAGCGCTTGTCGAAATGTCGATGCGGGATCGGACCGCGCTGCGCGCTGAGATGCTTCGCGTCGACGCAGGTATTGACACCAATATCGAGTGCGAGTGTGAATCCTGCGGCGCACGTATTCATACCAAACTTGAGGCTGAACCGTCTTTTTTATTCCCCGGAGTTCGCTCCTGAAGGATGTTTTCTTCCTCGCCTATGGAGGGCTGCACTGGGAGTATGCTGAGGTCGCAAAGCTGCCGATCAGGACGCGGCATGATTTCGTCGATGCACTTGAACGGCAACTCGACTTCGAGCGAGAGGAATTGGACAGGCATAAGCGATGAATGATCTCGGCCTCGGCATAATCGTCAGTCTCAAAGACGCATTTACTCAAAACGCGACTCGCGTCCAGTCGTCGATGCAGTCTCTGGATGCATCGGTCGAAGCCGCTGGTTTGAACATGACCCGCAACCTTGGCCTTATTGAAAAAGGCACAACGATGGTTGGTGCGGGACTGGCGCTGCTTGCAATACCGACAGGTCTTGTAGCATCGACTGTCGCAACTCAGACAGCCCTGGGTGAACTTGCCTCTGTCGGCGTTAAAGACTTCCGTGCGATGGAAGACGCCGCTGAGTCGTTCACGAACCAGTGGGCTGGAACCAATAAGGCTGAGTTCATTACGGCTGCATATGACGTAAAATCGGCCCTTGCCAACCTCTCAGATCAGGCGGTCGGCACATTCGCTGCGATGGCTGCTCTTACCGCCAAAGCAACCAAAGCAACGACCCAGGAGATGGTCGAGACATTCACGACTGCCTACGGCATATTCAAGCCACTTGCAAAGGACATGTCCGACATCGAGTGGGCGAAGATGTTCTCCGGCGCGCTCTCCCAGACGGTAGGTGTTTTCAAGACCACAGGTCCACAGATGGCGGAAGCAATAAAGAACATCGGCGCGATTGCGGCTGCGTCGAACGTGCCACTGCAGGAGCAGATGGCAATCCTCGGCCAGCTTCAGACAACTATGCCCGGCTCCGAGGCAGGCACGCTTTACAAGGCATTCATGCTAAAGGTTGCCGAGGCCGGTGACGAACTTGGCCTGTCATTCGTGGATACGAGCGGCAGACTTAAGGGCATTCTCCCGATCCTTCAGGAAGTGAAGCGCGGCTTTCCGGATCTTTCCCAGGCCGCCGCGCAGGTGAAGCTCAAAAAAGCATTTGGTTCAGACGAGGCAGTGCGATTCCTGCTGCAGATGTCTATGGGAATGGATCAGCTAGAAGGCAACATCAAGAGCGTCGAGCAGGCCATGAAGTCAGGCACCGTGACTACCGAGCAAATGGCTAAAGCTATGAACCAGGATATAGGCTCGCAATACGGGCTTGTAAAACAGCAGCTTACCAATCTTTTCGAAATACTCGGTCGAACGATGCTGCCTGTGGTGATCCCTCTTTTTCAAATGTTCTCCCGTTTCATTCTGCATCTTCAAAGCATGGCGAAAAGCATGCCGGATATCACTCGAAAGGTCCTCACTTTATGTGCCGCGCTGGGTGCAATACTTGTCGTGGTTGGTGCAGTTGTTTCTGCCATTGGCACAATAGGGATAGTCTTACCGGCGCTTAAGGCTGGGCTTGTGGCAATGGGGCCGATGCTTGCTGGAGTCGGATCGACGGTTTCAGCTTACTTCTGGCCGGTGGTCGCCGTGATAGCCGCAGTCGTAATTGCGGTAGTGCTTCTTAAACGTGCATGGGAAACGAACTTTGCCGGGATACGGGATGTGGTGATGGGAGCATGGAACCGTACAAAACTTGCCTTTCAAGGAGTATGGGCGCTCATCAGTTCGATTCGAGGCGGGTCAGGCCAGATGTCGGCAGAGCTTGCCCAGAAGCTGCAGGCAGCAGGCCTCATGAAGTTCGTCACTACTGTGTTCCAGGTCTACTACCGGGTGCGACAGTTTCTGTCAGGGCTGTGGCAGGCGTTCTCATCGGTCTTCGACAAGATACGGTCGATCCTTGAGCCTGCGGTGCGCGCGCTGATGGGAGCTTTCGGCGAGTTGGGTAAGGCACTCGGTTCGATTTTTGCAGCATTCGGACTGGCGACAACTGCAGTTGATGCATCTTCGTTCAAAAGTTTCGGCCAGACGCTCGGCACTGTTCTCGGCATCATTGCGCAGGTGGCGGCATATATCATCAAGTTTATTGTCTATCCGCTCTCGTGGGTCATTCGGATTATCGCAGCGGTCGTCCAGGCTGCTGTGTGGTTCGGTAAAGTCATAATCACAGCCTTTGTTGCTGCTGCTCCTTATGTATATCGCTTTTATTTACCTCTAAGAATGCTGATTCAGGCACTACTTACAGTGGGCCGCGTTGCGTATACAGTCTGGCGGATGATTACCGGCGACATCTCAGTGGTGGATGGACTGAAGACAATAGGCAGTGCGATATTCGGTTTTCTGTCCACGCCGTTTCTATGGATACGCGATATAGCATCTTCAACGTGGAATTGGCTGCGGAATCTGTTTTCCGGCTTCGGTGGATTTTTTAGGTCGGCAGGAACGACGCTACTTTCAGCATTCCAGAGTCTGCCGGTGGTCACTACGATCAGCAAAGTTTTGAGCACAATTCGCTCGCTCGTCTCGGGGCGAATAAATTTGACCGAGGCTGGGAAGCAAATACTCATTACGCTTGGTCGTGGAATTTGGTCGGCAGTGATATATCCGTTCGATGTAATGAAACGCGCACTGGGGTGGCTTAGAAGACTTCTTCCATTCTCGGATGCTCAGGAGGGACCGCTTTCGACTCTCACAGCTTCCGGTGCAGCCATCCTGCGCACACTTGCTCAGGGCATGCTGTCACTAATCTCACTTCCCGGACAGGTTCTGAGCACTGTGTTCAGAAGCATGCTTAATGCCACAAACTGGGTTTGGGATGAGATGCGTGCTCTTGGGGCGGGTCTTGTCTCCACCGTCTCCAGCGCATTTTCACAGATAGGTAGCATCGCCGGATCCACATGGTCACGCGTTCGTGGATCCGCGGCGTCCGCGTGGTCGAGTATAACGTTAATGGCATCGAATGCTGCGGGCTGGCTGCGAGCGCCGTTTACTGCCCTCGCAAGCGGAGCATCATCTGCATGGTCGGTTGTTCGAGGTGCGGCATCAAATGCATTCTCCTATATTCTCTCCAGTTCATCCAGCTTGATATCCTCTGCGTTCCAGAGTGGACGATCCGTGATGACTACCATCGCGAGTGGTATCCGCTCGGCTGTTGCTGCTCCATATGAAGCGGCAAGATCGGCGCTTTCACGACTCAGAAGGTTATTGCCGTTTTCAGATGCGCAGGAAGGCCCACTCTCAACACTTACCCGAAGTGGCGCTGCGATGCTGGAGGCATTCAGCGCCGGTATCACTCGTGCCTCTGAGCTGCCAGCACGCGCTCTTCATCGTAGCTTGGGAACGGCTCGAAACCTTATGAGCGTTGGTCTACCCACAAGCGCACTTGCGGCGACTCTGGCCTTGACGCCGGTGGTTGCAGGTGCCGTGCCTGGTATTGCTCCTGTTGAACATGTCGGTCAAACTGTCGAGAGATCGCGGTTGTTGGCTGTCACACGCGGCACACTTGCGTCTGAGCAGATCGCTGGTGTTACTGCCCGGTCTGAAGAGCTGCGACCGCTCCTTGAAGCAATATTGGTGAAACTTGATGGTCTCTCTGACCGGCCAATTGAGGTGGATGTTACAACGAAGCTCGATGGTCGGCAGATTGCACGAGCCGTTTACAAAGATATGCGGGAGCAGAAGATCAAGAACTATGAGACCATGTGAGTCCACCATAAAACGAGTATTCATCTGCAGCCGATATGCCACCGATATCGAACACAATGTCGAGATTGCTCAGACACTCTGCCGAATAGCTGTGGAAGCTGGCTGTGCGCCTCTAGCCCCACATCTTCTTTACATGCAGTTTCTGGACGAGAGCGATCCGGTCCAGCGTAATCTAGGCATCTCGCTGGGGTTGCGATTCATGGAAGCCTGTGACGAGGTCTGGATTTATATCGGTAACGGTATCTCGGATGGTATGCGACGGGAAATTGCGCATGCACGCCTGCTCGGAAAGACCATTGTGGTAATTCGGGAGGTGCAGTTTTGCGCAAAGACCTGAAGAAAACAACCGGCTGCATTGTGGATGTCGTGACTCACGAGCGGCTTGAGTTTCAGTATAATCCGGACGAGATCACGGACGAGAAGAGCACCGACTTTGCGACTATTAAGATACCAGGCATGAGTCACCCGCGTTATCAGTATGTGGCTGGAGAGGCGAGAAAGATCGCATTCAAAATAGTGTTCTTCAAAGGCCCTGTGAAGAAGAAAGTGGCCTGGTTGCAGTCGCTTCTCTATCCTCAGCACGCAAAGACTATGCTCAAGAACGCTCCGCACAAGGTGCTTTTCTTCCTGGGGGATCTTTATCCTGGAGTAATCTGCATCGTGCGCCAGGTGAGAACGCGCTACTTCAACATGTTCGATAAGGATAGTCTTCTGCCGCAGCATGCCGAGGTCGAGCTTACGCTTGAAGAAATAGTGACAAAGTCAGTTGATTACACAGAGGTGAGGAAGAAATGATTGGACTGGATTCCAGATACGCAGCGTGTGTGCTCTATGTTGATAATAAGGAGGAATTCCTGGGCACGCGAACGACGATAGATACAACACCGCAGCCGGATGATACATTTTACACAGTTGTCGAGAGTGACCGCATCGATCTCATAGCCTATCACTACCTCAGCAACGCCTCACTATGGTGGGTAATTTGCGATTATAATGACATCTTCTTCCCTCTCAAACTAGAGCCAGGGAGTGTTCTGCGGCTGCCATCAGCCGAGCATGTACAGATGCGCATTCTTGGATGAGCAGGTTGCCTGGATTAGATACCCAATTGTTGTACTAGCTAGTTCAGATACCTACTCTCGCTTCCTACGAATGAAGCGGGAGACTGATTCTGCATTTAATTGCTGGCTTTCAGCATTACCAGCAACTGCAAGATCAAGATAATCTTCTCCAGCATGTCCATTGGACATCTCCTTTCAATTATGCAATTGGTCTGTATTGCCCTTTCATACAATACCTCAGTAATACGATGTGCAAATAACGTGCCTGTTTGACGCCATGCCGGTAAAACTGGCAGGGTTACTAGGAATGAGACGGCAACTTATTCCGACACTTCGTGGTTTCTAGTAGTAAATAACTAAGTAGAGGTGCTTGTATGACCAAGCCGGAGCTAGCAGATGCAAATGGATGTATATCAGCCAGTATTCGTGATAGAGATAGAGGGCAAGAAGTTCTCGAAAGACATTACACACGAGATTACCTCGTTCGTTTTCGAAGACAACGAAGAGGAACTCGATGTGATGGAACTCACTATCACGGACAGGTATCTTCAGTTTGTAGACGATCCGCTTTTTCAGGAAGGTAATGAGATCGTCGCCCGCTTCGGTTATGTCGACAACCTCTCACCCAAAAAGGTCGCTGTCATTAAGGAGATCGATTATGACTTTCCTGATGGCGGCGACCCAACCATACAGTTGAAGGCGTATGACAAGGGCCATAAGCTCACCGGCAAGCAGATCCAGCGTATCTGGCAGAAGCCTGCTCCCGGCATCTTCTACTCGGAGATTGCCGAGCAGATCGCCAGAGAGCACGGGCTTAGGCCGGTGGTGACCAAGACAGTTGGTCGGCATCTTCGTGTGGCGCAGGGAAATAAGTCTGACGCGGCGTTCCTAAAGGAACTCGCGAGCAAGTCCAGAGATCGCGACGGCAAAGGAGTGACAGGCTATGTGTTCTACATTCAGGACGATGAACTGCACTTTCATCCCCGTGCTCTTCATGCGAGGCCCGCCCTTATTCTGGAGTACTTCACCGACCGCGAGGGAGTGCTGAGGTCATTTAAGCCGTCGACTCAGTCGCAATCGGTGAAAGGTGCGGGGACAGAAACAAAAGCCGTGGGCGTGGATCCCCGGAAGAAGAAACACATTGAACACGCAGCGAACAATGCCACAACGCCGGATAGGACATCACTTGGTAAGAAGACATACCTGGTCGATGGAAACAGCGGCGAGGGTAAGTTCGGGAAGCAGGAATCCGGTAAGATTGTGCCGAGTTCAGAACGTTCGGAAAGCTATCACGAGGAGCCTCGCCAGGAACCGGCTCAGGACAAGGCTGAGAGCAATTTCAAAAATGCCGAGATGAAACAGATTGAAGCGACGGCGGCGACTATCGGCATTCCAACTCTCGTGGCCAAGCAGAATTTGGAGGTTCGCGGTGTCGGGACAAAGTTTTCAGGTACTTATTACTGCACTTCCGTTCGTCACATTTTTCAAGACGGTTACTCCTGTGAACTCAAGCTCAAGAGGAATGCGCTTGGCAAGGGAGCGGGAAGCAAGGCTGCGGAAGTCAAAGGCAAGCAGAATAAACAGGAAGCCCCGCGGCACCCGAAACGGCAGATAGCTGGTTCGTCCAAACGATCAGCATCATCAAAGCAGTCCCGGCCGGTGAAACCAAAGCCGAAGATGGTTCGAATCGACGCCAACACAGGCCGGATATTAGGCAACTAAAGTGAGGAGGCAATATCAGTGCATTGGGATCAGATTATCAAAACCATCATTGAGAACAAAGAACTGTTTGTAACGTTTCTTGTGTCTCTCATAGCGATTATCAAGCTCACGGCCTGGGGCAAGGCTCAAGCCTCTGCGCTGGATGTCATTACCGGCATCATTGAACGGATCGGCGCAGGTGAAATCAAGAGCAGAGTTGCTAAGGAAGAAACGAACCTGTCGTCTGCTGCCAGGGATGCAGTTCAGAACTCTGTTGCGAAAGCCGACCCGAAGAAGACTCCAAAGAGCGCCGTAGTCCGGTTTCTCAAAGAAGTCTTTCGGGTGCTTTAAGGCGAGGAAAAGCAGACCATGCTCGAGTTCCAAGATCAGCAGCACGAAGAGCGCTACAAGGACAAATGGTATGGTAAGTACCGAGCCTTCGTGCGTGACAATAACGACCCGGAGCGGCTGGGCAGATGCCGTCTCGAAGTGCCTGCAGTGCTCGGGATCGGAAATGAGAACTGGTCGGACTGGGCATGGCCCTGCTTTCCCTACGGCGGTAATGACGACATAGGAATGTTTCTCATTCCAGAAGAGGGTGCAAGCGTATGGGCGGAGTTCGAAGGCGGCGATCCTCAGTATCCTATCTGGACCGGTGTATGGCTCGCGATGAGCAATCCAGGAGAGCAGCCGGAAGAATCAAAAAGGTTGTGCTCATCGGCTACATGCAAGGACTGCGAGGACAAGTGCGAGCATGCTTCGGACATGGCGGATAACTCCGAGCATCACAAGTATCACGCTCACCCGCCTTATTACTGCCCGCGTCGAAAGGTGCTCATCAAAACAGAGACTGGGCACACGATTGTGTTCGACGACAGAGATGAAGAGGAGTTTCTCAAGATCATAGACAGGGCCGGGCAGATCCTGCACATGCATTGTCCGGTTAAGGCGGAGGTTCAAAGTGAAAATACTCGGAGGCGTGGGACGTACGATTCTGAAACAGACTCGGCAGACAGCAAAGCGGGTACTGGTTCGGGCGGCCAACAAATCGATATCTCGCGCGATATCAAAGACAGCAAAGCGTTTGTTCGGCTGACGGACGCCTGCCGCCAGTTCCTATGTCTTGAGGCGTGGCAGGATAAGGAGAAGATTCATATCCAGTCGTCGAACAAGACGCGTTCCCGCTGGCAGAAGATACTTATCGACACAACCAAAGGTCACGAGATAATTCATCTCTGGGGACTCGGCGGCACGCAGGAGATTCAAATCTGCTCTACTGCCGGAAAAGAACAAGTCCGTCTTACTGACAAAGCCGGACAAACACTTGTCCTCAGCTCTGCTTCCGGCAGAGAGAGAATCCAGGTAACGGACAAGGTGGGAAGCAAGCTCACGATGGACGGTGTTATGGGGCATATCATAGTTCGTTCCAGCGGAAAGGTGCTCATAAATCCATGACAGGAGTAGCCCGAAATGGCTGAAAACGAATGCCAGGGACCGGGAAAGTGCGGTTGGGTCGAAAGTGAAAGGCTCCTTGCAAAGACCTTTGATACCTGGCGTGCCGAGTTTCGCATGATCCTTGAAGAGCATCGACGGGACATTCAGGGGCGGCTTGAAAAGATCGAGCGGGAGATAGAGAAGAAGAGCGACAAGGAAAACGTCGATCTTATCGTTCGTGGAATCAATGATGAACTTGCACGGCATGCCGAGGAGATAAAGAGCCTGCATACGAATGTTGAGAGCAAGGTCGGCGTCGAAACTATGTGGAAAGTCGCCGGACTTGTGGTCGCTGTCGGTGGAATCATCAGCGGCATTATTAGCGCAGTCATAAACTATTTTACGAGGTACTAAATATATGGCAAGACCACAGGCAAGACTTGGAGATGTGTCTAGCCATGGAGGGACAATCATTACCGGCTCGCTTACAACAATGGTCAACGGCAGACCCGCAGCCCGAATGGGTGATATGCATGTGTGTCCCATCCCTCATCACGGTGTAACGCCTATTGTTACCGGTAGTCTCAAGACATGCACTGACGGCAGGCCGAATGCAAGGATGGGAGATGTCACCGGCTGCGGCGCTGTCATTGTTGGCGGCAGCTTGGACACTATGGTGGATTAAGAAAGCTATGAATGATCTGCAGGTCCAATATTGGGATGTCTTTCCCAAGTCGATAAAAGTCTCACATGGATCGCTTAACATGACGGTGCCGCTGTCTGTGCGTGGCAATCCCAGAGGCAGGGTATGCTTCGATTCTTCAAACTGGGCCATAGCTACTGTGAGCGAAGATGGTATTGTATCACTCGGCTACAACATCGGAGCGACGGTCATTTACGCTTACGACAACGAGGACCGCACTAGCGTGCGCTATGTGCAGGTCGAGGTTGTAAGCGTTGCAGCGGCGGTGGCAGATGCCTGAGAGCGGACTTGTCATTCCATACTGGGATGTTCGGCCCAGACAGATAGTGCTGCCGTATGACCAAGTGTCGAAGTCATTTCCCGTTGACATACTCGGTGTGCCCAGCGGCGATGTGATCTTTATGTCAACGGACCCGAGCATAGCTTTTGTGTCGGACGAACAGCTCACATGTGGAGCAAACGCGGGCGCGGCGGTGATTGTCGTGGAAGCAGTACGAGACAGCATAGTGGTGTCCCGTCGCTACGTGCAGATTGACATAGGAACAGAAGTGCAGCAGCCGGTGGCTCCGCCCGCAATACGTGAGATAGTGCCAAGCGGCTACGTCGAGGAATTGCCGGATGGTGTTTGGCACTTCAGGTATTTCACCGACTGGTTCGATCAGTGGGGAGGAAACGTCCGCGTACAAGGTGAGCTTGCAATAATACTTGACCTTGATAAGCACTACCGGCTCTATTTTGATGTATGGGGCGAGATAGAGAGCATGGGCGTCCGCAATCACGATACGCTGGACCTGTACTTCAATAACACGTGGAAACGCAATTTCAATCCGACAACGCCTGCAATCTATCCGGCATGGAACCAGCCGTATGTTATTCCGAGGCGCACCGAGTGGGTGGATCTGTGGGAGTTTATCGGTCGGTCGGTTACAGTGCGCTTTGTGTGGGATACGCAGGATGCACTCTATCAGATGTTCGACGGCTGGTACGTCGGCAATATAAGGCTTGCTCCACCCTGGGGGATTTGATATGGCAGACAATGAGACAACACCGCAGCCGCTTATAGAGCAGACCAGCTCTTCGGAGAACCATTATGAGCTGATGGCGATTGCGCAGGCTTCCTGGGAATGGTTCGGTCTCAACAGAGAAAAGCCGTATCTTGAGCAGATGACCGAAGATCTGCACGAGATACGGATATTGATGGAGCAGAGTTGGGCTGCGACTGAACAGCTTCGGCAGGAAGTGCAAAGCGTGCTCAATATGCACGCTCAGAGCGCGCAGGAGTATATTCGGCAAGTCGAAGAACCAGTGCCGGTTGACTACCATCCATTTACATCAATGCCTACAGGAACCACCATCCGCGATCTGCCGGACGGCGGAAGACTCTTCGGCTTTACTGACGGTGCATTTCTGCGAGTGTTCCCTGACGGTTCGATGATCGCCATTGGTGAAAACGGAACTCCAGCGGCTATTACGCCTGCATCCGGAGGTAAGGTCACACTGCCTGATGGTCGTGAACTCACGCTTGTGAGCAATGCGATCAAGGTGACTCATGAAGCTGCGGGAATCGACGGTCTGCCGGATGGTGTTGAACCAGTTCTTGCCTCGCCAAGCAGATACACGGTCGTGCTGCCGGATGGAACACGAATTGATGTCTATCAAAATGAGAAGACTATTGCGGTTGCTAACCCGAACAGCACGATTGATGTCCTCGGTATCGCGCACATCTACGGAATCGGTGAAGAGGTGCAGTCCCGCAATATATCCGGTGGCGCAAAAAACTTCAAGGCACTGGAAACCGGACATGCAGGGATGATCGAGTCCGATGGCACAATTCACCTTTCCCTCTCAGACGGCTTGGATCTTGTGTTCCACTTCCCCGAAAGTGGCAGTGATGATGGTGATGATGACACCGGCGCAGTGTGCTTTAACTGCCAGGAGCCTGAGTGATGAGCACTGATTTCCTTGGCAAAGGACTTCGATTTCCGTTTGCATTTGCCAGACGCTCAGGCGGTGCTCAGGTCTCAACAATCACATCGATAGATCATGCGCATATACATGAGAGCATTCTGCAGATACTTGGGACGCGGCCGGGTGAGCGGTTTATGAATCCAGAGTTCGGCTCACATGTCCGCGATCTTGTCTTTGAGCCGAATAATGATGTGCTCAAGGGGCTGTTGCGCCACTACATCACTGATGATGTCGAGCGTTGGGAAAAGCGTGTGGTCGTCACTGATGTCTCATTTAACGAGTCGGCTGAAGTTATAGACGCAAATATGCTTTCAGTTCGCATATCCTATCGAGTGATTGATACACAGGTAGAGGACAATTTGGTGTGGCCGTTTTGTCGTGAAGAGCTGACCGAGTCATCGGATATCGGCACAAGGAGAGTGGAAATTGGGTAGAGCGAGCATTTCATATACGAATAAGGATTACGAGTCGCTTAGGCAGGAACTTCTTGCGCGGGTGCCGCAGCTTACCGACCGTTGGACCGACTTCAATGAGTCCGACTTGGGAGTAGTGCTTCTTGAGCTTTTCTGTGGTGTCGGCGACATGCTCGCATATTATCTCGATGCCCAGGCTGCGGAGGCGTTTCTTCCCACCGCACGTCAGCGTCAGAACGTCATCAACCTCTGCAAGCTAATAAACTACAGGCTTGATACTCCAGTTGCAGCTACAACAACCATTCGCTTTAGTCTTTTAACGGCACTTGATGGCGACCTCACTATCCCCGCAAAGACTATCTGTAGTGCAAGGCTTGATGATGGCAATGTCGACTTTGAGACCATTGAAGATAAAGTGCTCGCCAGAGGGAAATTGTCGGTTGATGTCGGCACGCGGCAGGGAACCCGGAAGAGTGAAGAATTCGTTGGTACCGGTGATCGCGCTCAGAAGTTTGCGCTTTCCTCCACCAGCATCGCCCAGGGAAGTGTCCGTGTTCGCGTCGGCGACTCCGACTGGGAAGAGACACGGTTCTTCATCGACAGCGCGCCAGACTCGAAGCATTTCCAGGTTGAGACCAACGGGCTGGATGTCATGTGGATCATCTTCAGCGACGGAATCCACGGCGCGGTTCCGACCGCAGGTGAGACGATCACCGTCGATTATCTTGAAACCCTTGGCGCGAAGGGCAACATTGGGCGCGGACTGGTGACCGAGCTGGTGACTCCAATCTATCACGACGGAGAAGTAGTGCAGCTTCGTGTTAATAACGTCATTCCTTCGACAAACGGCTCGGATAGGGAGACACTTGAACACGCAAAGCTGCAGGCTCCGGCGGAACTCAGATCACTTTGGAAAGCCATCACGAAAGATGATTACAAGGCTCTGGCAGAAGGCTTCCCCGGTGTGGCCAAAGCGCAGGTGCTTGATTCAAACGACTGCGTCAATATTCGATATTATCAGGTTAACATGGCTGTCGCTCCGAACGGCGGCGGGCTTCCATCAGCATTACTTAAGCAGCAGCTTGCCGACTTCATCGAGTCTCGTAAGGTAATTACCATTGAGGTGAACCTCTTTGACCCCTGCTACCGCTCGATTTCCATTGACGCAGAAGTCTATGTTTATCAGACTGAGGACATTGAGACAGTGCGAAGACGCATTGAAGCTGCTCTGCAGGAATTCTTCTCGTTCGACAAGTTGACCTTTGGCCAGTCCGTATATTTCTCCGATATCGTCTCGCTTATCGATGGTATCCAGGGCGTGAGTCACGTGACGATGTTCTCTCCGCAAGTGGATGTTGAAATTAAGCCGGGTCAGATCGCGGCGCTGGGTGAAGTCCACCTAGATATTCGGAGGACGACCTGATGGCTGGATACTTCGAGGAAAAACTCATCGATCTCCTGCCGCCGGTCTACCGTGAGCAGGATGCAAACGGCGATCTTCAAGCATTCCTGAGTGTGCCTGCCGTAACGCTGGACGAACTCAAGGAACTTATTGATCGGCTGCCCAGCATTTTCGATATTGACAATTGTGATGTCAGATTCATTCCGCTGCTCGCAAACATTGTCGGCTGCAACTTCGATCCTACCCGTGACCCGAACATGCAGCGGCGGGAAATACTCGAGGCAATCGAGTTCTACCGTCGCAAGGGAAGCATTCCAGCCATTCACCGTTCGCTTGTGAATGTCGGCTGGGCAGGCAAGATAGACGAGACATTTCGCTCAGCTCTTCGGCTCAATAAGAGGTCTCATGTGAGCGGTGCGAAACTCCCGGGTCGCATCTATAGCCTCGGAGTCTATCGCGTCGAATGCGATAACCTGGTTTCCAGGCTGCGTGAAGCACTCAAGTCACACCATCCGGCAGGAATGAAGACCTACTTCCTGCAGTGGCTGCAAACCTTTGAATCAACAGACAACTTCACCACTACACTTGCAAAATTCGTGGAAATGGTGATGATGGGGCATCTCCATGAGACATTTGTTGTAAGACACAACAGGCTTAATTCGGGTTATAAGCTCACATACAAAGAAAAGACTTGGGGAGTCTGTGAGATCTCCTGCCACTTCACGCTGCTTACGGACATTGAGCGCGCCGGTACTCGTGTGCTGCGATGGCTGAGGCGAACATCCGGATTCAAGCTCAATGCCGGAACACTCAACTCAGAGAACCTCGCAAACCTGTGGATAAGCGAGGGCAAAGCCGGATTCACCTGTGAGGTAGATACCGGCTCATATCGCGGGCCTGCACACACTGTTCTGAAGACTTGCGGGCAGCATCTCAACAGAGCAGGATTCAATCATGCACAGTTGGCCTGTCACGTGATCTTCAAACAAAAGGACTTCTATGCGTTTGTGCATACTGGCTTCACACGCGCAGCGAATCTTTATACGGTTCTGCAGTGGCCGACAGACTAGGAGCACATCATGTCTATACATTTATATAGAAATACAGACCTGACAGACCAGATATCCGAGGGCACAATGGCTAATCCCGACTCGGATATCTACAACGGCTCTGATGGAGAGTCCAAAGACCGAGAGTTGTTCATCGCCAACGAACAGACAGCACTTGCTACTGCAATGAACTCCTCTCAAATTGATGTTCAGCTTTCCTATCCCAGGTTTATAAACGACGAAGCAATCATCATCGGCAGTGAGCAGATGAGGATCCTGAGCGGCGGTGGCACGACGAATCTTACCGTTGAGCGCGGCTATGGCGGCACGACTCCGACCAGCCACAGCTCCGGCACAAAGGTTTACTCAGGTTATGACTATACGGGCCTCGTCGTTCAGGTTCTCGATACCACGGACAGTGACGAGTCTTCATGGTGCAGGCTCGCTGCTACCCAGACCGATCTGGATTCGGCAACGCCGGGTGCACAGCTAATTCTCGGCGACAAGGCGCATGCGGCAAAGCTCTCGTTCTGGCGGCGGATAGCCGTGCCAGCCGGAACACCTGTTCAGAACAAGATCGACATCAAGCTGAAGATTCTCGGCACTGAGTATCCCATCCTGTAGGAGGAAGAAATGGCATATCACAGCACATCTGGCACGGCCAACAACACCGCTGACCTGCTCGCCAAGGTCAAGGATTTTCTTGTAACGACCTGCGGCTGGACGCTACATGACGATGGCTCTGCTCTGACTGAACCTTATTATGTCCTGAAGTCTATTGGCGAGTCGGGTATGGAAGATATTTACATCCAGCTTATAAACGATACCGCAAGCACAGACTGCATTACAGTGAGAGGCTATCTCTATTGGAATGCTACTACGCATGCTGGTGTCAAGGGCGCCTATTCCTCTGGAGCAACCATGATATCGACCAAGGATTCAGCTCAGTTTCTCTATTGGTTGTATGGCGATCTCGATCATATGTGTGTGGTGACCAAGATAACAGCTACTTATTATCTCAATTACAGCGGGATCATCAAGCGTTATTGGTCAGGAGCCATGGCGATAACCCAGGCGGCGGTTACTGCCGGAAGCAGCGTTGTGATACAGGTAAACGATGCCTCATTACTCACTGCCGGCAACTACTACATCATAAAGGATGACGCAAACATAGAGCGTGTGCAGGTTACAGCACGAGACACTACAACTACACCAAACACGATCACAGTTGCAACACTCGCGGCAGCTTATGCAAGTGGAGCGAAAGTTGGTGAAGATCCACAGCCGGTCATCATAGGTCGGAACAATATGCCAGGTACATTTTATGCCCTGAACAAGTGGAATGGCTATGCAAACACAACAGGTCAGACCGGAAGCTGTGGAGCTGCAAGCGGCGGGTTTGCAAGCTATTCCGACCCCGATGTGCGTTATGGCTTGACAATCATGTTTCCCTGGTTGGTTGCGATGACTGCAACGGGTACGGAGGAGTTACGGGGAGAGCTTATCGAGGTCTACTGCGTCGGTTCAGGTGCCGGTGATTCAGAAGATCTTCTCGACCTGGGTACCGGCACGTACAAGATGTTCTATCTTTCCGGTGGCGGCTGGTGTGCGATTAAGGAGTAAGTTATGGCAGTAAGGCAGGCAAAGAAGCCCAACATACGAAACTTGATAGCAATTGTCAGACCTCGGTTCAAGCCGTTCAAGACTACCGGCAGACCATATGTCATCAGAGGGAGACTGAAGCGTGGCTGTCCGTAAAAGTCGCAAGAATACTATCGGCCTTGCAAGAGGCACTGTTATTCCGACGAACCGTGTCTTGGGTCCGATAGGTAAAGCTATCGTGCTTGAGTTGCCGAAGGCTACGAGCAGCGTTCGAACTATTGCACGAGTGATCGATGTATCCACTGTCACAATCCGGAGTGTTAGCGTAGAACCGGATCTGCGTGCAGTTGTAGTCGGTCCGGTGAGCACAGCACTAGATGTCAGAATGCTGGTTGTTCGGCCGGTGTCTGTCGGCAACAATTTGCATATGACGATATACCACGTGCTGAATTTGCGACCGGATGCCCGTGAAGCCGTCTTCGGTCCGCTTGAAAGACATCCTGACTGCGAACTGATTGTCATACACCGGCTGATGTCAAATTCAGACATTAAGCAAAGCATCTATGTGTATCTCTTCCGAGAGAGCCATGAGATACAGGTTTAGAGGAGAAGATAATGTCCCTTGGACTTATAACAGCCAGCGGCCGCGTGCTTACTGCAAAGCTCTTGATGGGTGATTCTATCGATGGTATCACGCACTGTGCTATAGGCGACGGAGATGTAACGTTTGTCGATCCGCTTAACCCGCCTGCGCCTACAATAGAGCAGAATACACTTAAGCATGAGTGTGCCCGGAAGAAGCAATATAAACGCAGGTTTCTTGCTGAAGACCCGGAGGGTGTGCTTGTTGTAAATGGCATCCACTACTCCGAGACCAGCCAGGAGACAAATATCATTGGTGTCTTCTTCAGGTTCGAAGAATGCGAGGCAAACGGCATCACAATCCGCGAGTATGGCTTCTTTGGTGGAAATGTCACATATGTCAGTGGCATTCAGTCCGACTATGCGGTGGGCGGCGTGTTCCAAGCCATCACCAACCCAGGCGGACAGGTGCTTGCACCGGGCTATCTCTATGAAGTTAAGAACATCCCCGACTTCAACAAGACCTCCGACACACGTGTCGAGCTTGTAGGGGTCATCAAGATATAGGAGAAGACTATGACGATTTCCAGAGACACGTTCGACCCGTCCAGAAACTACAAACGGGTGAGATATCATCAGGATCGGGATCTGCTGGACTCGGAACTTAATGAGCAGCAGGATATCGCAATCCATGAGCAAAAGAAGATAGCCGATTTGCTCTTCAAGGAGGGTGCAATCATATCCGGTCTCCTCATATCGGTTGCAGCCAATGTCCTCAATATCTCTGCAGGTGTCACCTACATCGATGGTCATATCGAGGTCATTTCTGGCGCGACACTCACTTATGACCCGGCAAAGACATCCGGTTTCGACTACGTGTATGTCGAACTCCTCAAGTATAACTACGGCTACAACCAGGATGCCGGACTTATCAACCCTGCTACCGGAGAGCCGACAGCAGAGCGTGAGAAGTGGGTCCTGTCGCTCAAGGATCACGATACGAGCGGCGATAGCCTACCCAATAATGTAACCGAGCGCAAGGTCGTCGCGATATACAAATTCGACCGCGAAACTGGCGATGTGGCGGCAACGGTTCAGGAGAAGTCCAGTATCTATCTTAGTGACTTCCTTGGCACTCTTCCCGGTAGCCGGATTACTGTCGCATCCATCACGGAAGACCAATTATCCTTCGCTGCTGCCGAGGGTCTCAACTCACTCCTCAATAACCTTGCCGAAAGGACCTACGACCAAGCGGGCAGCTACCTCGTCAAGGGTTTCGACAGCTTTCTCGGCGCGACTGACGGTGCAAATGTGCGTGTCATTACCAACGCAGGCCGGGCATACATCCAGGGCTATCGTCTTCAGAAGGACTTACCGACAACCACTCTGGTTCCCAGAGCAGTCGCGACGAAGAGTGTGCGCGGCGAGCAGAAGACTTATGTCACCGGTCAGCGCAGTTACGCTCTGAACTGCACTCCGCTCAAGGCAACGACGCAGGTGGAAGCTATTGTTGAGATCGTCTCCAACATTACCCGCGGATCGGTCGGCGGCGGAGAAGACCTGCTTGCACCGAATCCAGTCGTCGATATCATTGAGGTCAGCCAGGGTGCAACTGTTTTTATCGAAGGCACTGACTGGATGCAATCGGGCAATTATGTCGACTGGACAGGTACCGGCAGTGAACCCGCCATAGGAACCACATACACTGTCCGCTGGACATATGTGAAGCAGATGGTGAAAGGTACGGATTATGTCGATGGCGGGTGGTTCGGCCAACCAGGTTATCCTGCTGCCGGTGAATACTTCTATGTGGTCACAGCACTCTCGGCGTCCGGTGAGACGGAATATATCAGCGGTCGAGTGGTATCGTGTCAAACCGCCGCGGGCGAGACAAACCTCATTACATGGAGGCCCGTCAGCGGCGCGACCAGTTATCGTGTCTACCGCGCCTCTCCGAACTCAGAGCGTGCCAGCTTCAGGAGGCTCAAGGAAGTCGGTTCGGCGGTTGTATCATATATTGACGATGGTGCGGATGATACGACAACCGCAAACCCGCCTGCATCAAACTCGAGCGGGCTATCGCAGCCTGTGCCGACTATAGGTGCCGGAAATGCCAGCATCATCAACTTCGGCAAAAGCGGTGTCGGCAGCGACCCTGTAAACGGCTCGAATTGCAGCATTGATTATGACTATTATCTCGGCCGCAAAGACATCATCTATGCGACAGCCAGAGAAATAAAGCGGCTGGAGGGCGCGCCATCCGACTTTCCGAAACTTCCGGTTGTGCCTGAAGGCACCCTTGCCCTCGCAAGCGTCGACTGCCCGGCAAACTCCGTCTCGATGATTGTGCATAACTTTGGCCTCACCCGAATCACAATGGACCAGATCCACCGTATTATTAAGGATGTTGAAGACCTGAAATATAACGATGCGCAGTACCAAATGAACAACGATTTACAGAACCGGGACGCTCAGACCAAGAAAGGCATTTACTCCGACGACTTCTCCAATGAGGCTCAATCTGATACATTTCATACTGAGTGGAGTGCGCGCATTGACAGCATCCACAAATTTGTTGCACCGGCGCGAGCGTCGTCGTCTCGTGTTCTGGAGGTAGATATTGCAAAGAGCAGCGCCCTTTTCAAAGGCAGTCTTGTTCTCTTGCCCGGAAATGAGAAGGTACTTGTTCAGCAACTCGATTGGTCGGAAGAGAAGAACATCAACCCTTACGCCGTGTTCGAGAAACCGCCGGCGAGTGTCGAAGTAACACCCAATATAGGACGTCGGGGACAAACCGGCATTGCAGTGACTGGCTCGAACTTCCTGACCGAGGCTCAGCACATCACAATCCGCTGCGATGGTCAGGTTGTCGCAAGTGATGTTCATGCTGATTCGGCAGGACGTGTGGTCTCATCGTTCGTGATACCTGAGAGTGCAAGCAATGGAAACCGGATTGTTGAGGTCACTGATGGCACTTACTCTGCCCAGACCAATCTGCAGATAAATGATCCGCTGGTCGTGACTCGAGTCGAGCGGGTCGAGGTCACGAACACAATAATTCAGAAGCAAACCATCATACAACAACAGATCATCCGCGTTCCCGTATACCGGACTGTATGGCGATGGTGGTGGGGTTGGAACAGGTGGGACCCGCTCGCACAGACGTTCAGCTTTACGGAAAGCAGGATTATTTCCGCGATTGGACTGTTCTTCACGAAGAAAGACCTGTCTATCCCGGTGACGGTCCAAATTCGAGGCGTCACTACCGGCCTGCCAAATGATGTCATATACGCCCAGCAGGTGGTCTCTCCGGGCGAGATTAATCTCAATGCGGAGACAAAGGTCGTATTCAATGACCCGTTCAATGCCGAGGCAAACACCAGTTACGCGGTTGTGATCCTTACCGATAGCACGAACTATAGGGTGCGCGTGGCGACTCTGGGACAACTGGGCCAGAACGGTGTCATCACAAAGCAGACCTATACTACAGGCGTGCTGCTCGAAAGCTCCAACGCCGAGACATGGACTCCTCTGAACGGCTCTGATCTGGCAATGAAGATTTACGGCTACGACTTCGTCCCCGCTGGCGAGGTGCGTTTTAAGGCAATAACCGGCGTGCAGTTCTCCGAGCTTAACATTGACGAGTATTCGGCGATACCACAGGGAACTGGCATGACATGGGATTATTCAACAGACAGCGGGGTCACCTGGGACGCGATTGTGCCGGAAGAGGAGGAAAGCCTGCCAAATATCGCCGCGCAGATTATTATCCGAGCGAAGCTCTCGAGCAGCACTGCAAATGATACTCCCGCGCTCAATTACAAGGATGTGAACCTGATTGGCTACTTGAATAATCCCAATGGCGTCTATATCAGCCGGGAGAACGAACTGACCCAGGGAGTGGAATCGAGCAAGGTATATGCTCAGATGAACATTCCCAGCGGGTGCTCTCTCAACTGGTTTGCTTCCAATGACGGCGGCGCGACGTGGGAACCGATGACGCTTGATTCAACCCGTGAGGTCGACCAGACCTGGACGGAATACATCTACTTGCGGACATTCACAAATCCTGCCGGCAATCGGGTTCGCTACAAGGCTGTTATTACAGGCAATAACCTCGTCTATCCTCGCATTCATTCCCTGGGTGCAACGCTGAGTTAGGTGGCATAAGATGTTGGTCAAACGACGCGGCGGGATGACTGAGTTCATTCCGTCGCCTTCGGAAAAAAGAGACGGTGTTATTCGAAATCATGTGCTTGATCTGCTTTCCAATTTGGATGCAAGGCTGAGGAGGATCGAGGCTGTCGCCAATCTACCAAGCGATCTCGCTGATTCGTTTGCCGACACTATGACTCTGATTATTCGCGAAGAAGCTCACGTGCATCGGCTCAACGAGGCGCTATTGGGGAGTGAAAGCGTGAACTTGAATGTGACAGACGATGCCGATTATTAATTAGCAAGTGCCAGACCACGGTCAATTATCGGACCAATATCTTTCTTTGTCCCAGGCAAAGAAGTATCTTTAGCCCATATGGAATCTACATTGGCATAGCTGTTGTTTTGCTTAGCCGTGCCATTCAGGGCGTAGGTGATGCCATTGGCAGTGAACGTTACTTCAACCATTTTAGTGGTGCCGACAACCCTGCCGGTCTCTCTGCAAGAGAGGGTTCCTTCGTTTACAGTAAACGGCCATTTATCTCCATATTCGGCCTGGGTTATTTTGGTACCACTGCTCCCGCAACCTGTAAGTAGCATTACTGGAAGTACTGTGGCAATGGCAAACAGATGTAGTTTTCTCAAGACAAGGATCCTTTCCTATATTTGCTGATTGTGAATCATATCAGAACTATTATCGGTAGTTGCACTGTAGATCACGATGTTCGCCTGGTACGATCAGTCTGTGAGTCTTTCTGGCTACTACTTCCAGCTATTATTCGCGAACGTGGAAACCCCGAGATTCTTTCCTGATCTCTAGCGAATTGACTTGATGTTCCTCCGGGTTCGAGGTATGTTCATTAATGATGAACACATCCTGCAGCCCAGAAAAGAGGATACCAAGTGACTGATCTAAGAGACCTGAAGTTCGGTGTTGAGATTGAAACAATAGGCAAAACGCGCGAAACGGCTGCTAAAGCCATCCAGTCGGTGGTAGGCGGAGAAGTCAGCCATGTGGCAAGTCCGAGCAGCTACGACCCATGGGAAGTTAAAGATGCACACAGCAGAATATGGAAAGTCGTTGCCGATGCCTCGCTTACGAGTGTAGCTTCCAACCTGCGTGCAGAAGTAGTAAGCCCGGTACTAAGTTACGAAGACCTGCCAGTGCTGCAGGAAGTGGTTCGTGCGCTGCGCAAATGCGGCCTGCGAGTTGACCAGAACTGCGGAATGCATATCCATGCTGATTCGAGTGCATTTACTGGCAAGACGCTGGCAAACCTCGCGAAGATAATGTTTAAACAGGAGCCACTCATTCTGACAGCTCTTGGCGTAAGCGAGCGGCGACTGCATCAGTATACGAAACCTATCAGCGCCGAGTTCATAGCAAAGCTTGAACACAGCCGCCCTAGGACGCTTGAGCAGGTCAATCGCCTGTGGTATGGCCACCTGAACACCTGTCCTACTCATTATGACAATACTCGTTACAACTGCCTGAACTTGCACAACGTCTGGTATAGAGGGACCGTTGAGTTCAGAATGTTTGAGGCGACACTGCATGCCGGCAAGGTGAAAGCCGCCGTCCAATTCGTGCTTGCCATAGCAGCCAAGGCGCTTAACAGCCGCGCAGCCTCCAGCCGAAAACGAGAGTTCGACCCGAACTCAGCTAAATACGACTTCAGGATTTTCCTCATTCACCTGGGTTTGAACGGAGACGAATTCAAGACCGCTAGAATGCACCTCTTGCATGCGATGCCCGGCGACGCCGCGTTCAAAAGAGGCAGACCGAAACCCAAGAATCAACCCGGCGAAAGCCGGGAGCCTGCGGAGGTTTGACATGGAACACACTAGTTCTGTCAAGATTCCTGAGTCGGTATGGCGAGGCATCGAGGCAGTCCGAGCATCAGGCAAGACCAACATGTTCGATGCTCCGATGGTGCAGAAATTGGCCTTTGATATGGAGTATTTCGAGACCATTGTCTGGATGGAGGATAATCCGGACTTATACAGGCTCGGTATATTCACGGGCTTTGAAGTTGAGGGAGGTGATATCTGATGTGTGGCCAACTTGGAGTGATTTTTGGCACGAAGGAGAGGCAGCCGGAGGAACGCAGCTATCTGAAGTGGCTGTTCATGTTTTTACTGCTCCTGAATGAGAAGTGTGGTCCTTACGCGACCGGCATCAGTTGGCTCAAAGACAACGGTAGCCACTCTATTTTCAAGCGTCCACTGTCGGCGACCAGGTTTATCAAAGAAAAGGAGTTTATCGAAGTGATATCCGAGGTCGACAATGCAACGACGTGGCTCGCCGGACATACTCGCTGGCCAACCCGTGGCGATGTAAATGTGCTCGCAAACGCGCATCCAATTCGAGCCGGAGCGATTCTAGGAACACACAACGGCACTATCCTCAATGCGGACGATCTGTTTATGCGCTTCGATCTACCTCGTTTCGCTGAAGTGGACAGCGAGGTCATCTTCAGAATGGCTGATGCCACATTGAACGAAGGACGAATAGACCTTATTGAGTTCAAGAAGCGTCTTGCACTTTGTCGAGGGCTGATAAGTGCGGTAATGGCGTCGAAGCTCGATCCGAAGAATGTGATTGTCATCAAAGGCAACAAGCCTTTGGAATTTCGATACCACCCGGAGCACAACGTAATGATTTATGCATCTGACCCTGCACATCTCGATGTCGTTCTTCAATCTGATACCGGCTGGCAGGAGATACCAACACAAGCAATGAGTCTAATGACTCTCGATTGCGATAGTCTTCCAAAATTTGCATCTCAGCCATTCAGACTGGCTGGCAGAGGGCGTTCGGGTTTCCAACGCTTCGCTGGCTAACAAGCTCGGTTGGACGAAGATCCGCTCTGATCAATAAGATATGGAGGTAAGTATGAAACAAACTAATAATGA
Organism: bacterium; assembly: GCA_021371935.1. Lineage (NCBI taxonomy): Bacteria > bacterium. The sequence continues at coordinate 100,621 of JAJFVF010000004.1, read as the reverse complement.
TCAGATTTCGGTTGGCACAGGCACACTTTCGATATTTGTATACGGTACACTCAAACGGGGGTATTGGAACCACGACAGGTTTTGCCAGACTGCGCTCAGTATAGAAGAGGCCGTCGTGCAAGGGCGGCTTTATGAACTGCCATCACGAATCCCGGTTCTGCAGGTGCCTGATAGCTGCATTATTGCTGTCGGAACATCGGATCCTTTGGCGGATGTCGCAACACAGGAACGCTTCTCGGATAGGACTTCAGATGCTATCTGTGAAAAAGCATCCTGGCAGATGATATACGGCGAACTGGTAACCTTTCCCGACCCATGCCAATCGCTACCCAAGATTGATCAGCTTGAGGGTTTCCGTCTTGGGCAATCCTGCATATATCGTCGTGTGCTGGTTCCGGTAATGACTTCCGGCAGTGTTGTGCAGTCTGCTTGGTGCTACATTGATGGTGGAAGTCTGATCCGAAAGGCGCGGCCAACAAACAAGATAAGCTGGTCATAAGGATATGATGCAGCCACAATGCTACTCATAGAGTGTAGACGTATAAATCTCATGCGGCTACACTCTGCATTATGGACACAAAACTGATGCAGCAGCGCTTGGGCAAGATTATCCAAGCGCGCCGAAGTAAACTTGGATACAGCCAGGAATCTTTTGCCGATGCCATTGGCGTGCATAGAACCTATGTCGGGTCGGTTGAGCGCGGTGAGCGCAATGTCACTCTCAAGAACCTGCTCGTTATAGCGGGAGGTCTTAAGATGCCTCTTTCGACCTTGATTGCCGCAGCCGAGGCGGAACTGATGATCTCCGAATAAACCTGCGCGTGCTCAGCAAAAACCTCGTCCGATAGCAGCCGAAACGTTAAAATTGAAACGATGAAGAAATCCATTGCCTAGGTCACATCGATGTGGTTGGCTATTCTAGCAGAGTCTTCTTGTGACGATGACTCCAACCATGCAGTTGCCGGGAGCATACTTAACATCCTCTGAATGCGGCTCACCAGGGCACTTGACAGAGGTAGAAGCCACTGGTATACTCGAGTTGGTTATTTGGTCTTTTGGGTGAAGAGAAATGCAATTAACGTCACGACAAACTGAGTTCCTTGGCACACTGGTCGATATTTACCGCGAACAGGACAAACCTGTGCACTATGTCGACCTCGCCGCAAGACTCGGAGTCAGCAAGTGGACTGCCTATGATATGATGAGTGTGCTTGAGAAAAGGGGTGCTATAACGCGGGAATACGCACTTGGTGAGCGCGCGTCTGATGGGGGACGCTCACACGTAATGTTCAGACCTACGGATAAGGGAAGATCTATGTTGGTAGATCTGGCTGGTGGGCGCTTCGACGATGAAGAATGGGAGGAAACCAAGAGGAGGATACTTGCCGCAGTTGAGGGACATCCGCAGGATGAATATCGGGCTCTTGCAGAAGAACTGCTTCAGACGCTGGATTCCCAAACTTCAACGCTGGCGTACTGGGCAGTAACGATGACCGCGCTACTGCTGACTGTAAAAGATGCCCAACATAAAATCCAAGAGATTCCGTTACTCCGGGACATCTTGTTGCGGGTACGCTCGGCACGGGCACGACTCTTAGCGCTGGCTGAAGTTGGGGGAAGTCTACCAAGGAACAACTTGAGCAGCGTTGAGTTGCGCGACCGGCTGGAAGAGTTTCTTCGCCGACATGATACCCTAATCGACCAAATGGAGGCAGCAAGGCAGCGAGCTCTGCTGGGCTTTCTTGGCACGGTAATGGAACGCCTTGGAGGGATCGGGTAGACAAGGTCCTTTTTAGTTGTCCGGTTTTTTGGTCTTTTGGGGCCAACGAACAAATTTCATTGGCTGACAATAGAAGCAGCCTAGAAGGATCGAGTGGAAGCGATCCTTTTTTACGGGATCGTTTTTGGGTCTTTTGGGATTCGCAAGGAGATCCATTGCTGTGATTAAACGAGAGGAGTAACTATGATGGATATCACACAATCAACGAAGCGCTATGCAGCCACGGAAGCAGCACGGGTACTGCCGCGCCTTTTGGCGAGGAGTTCGGATGCTAACCTGATCAGATTGACGCGAGTATTGGAAGGGATCGCGCTGCAAGAAGTACACAAGGTGCAAATGCGGCAGTTGCGAGGGCTGTTTCAGCAGAAGCATCCTGCCTTGACACTCGGCCGCAGAGTACTGCGAGAGATCAATCCTAAATGCAGGCGCAAACTCGTGGAGAACCTGGGCCTGAACGCGATCTACTTCGGCGCAGAACGCCGCGATGAATTGATGGCCAATGATCAGGCAGCGCCTTTTCTTCTAGTAATTAGCCCGACCGAGAGGTGTAACCTGCACTGCCGCGGGTGCTGGGCGGCAAAGTATCGAAAGGACAGTGATATGCCTCTGGAACTATTGGACAGGATAATCACTGAAGCCAAAGAGATGGGCATTTACTTTTTTACAATTACAGGAGGTGAACCTTTTATTAGGAAGGACCTGTTTGACATTTATGCCAAACACAATGACGTCTACTTCCAGGTCTACACCAATGGCACACTGATCAATGACAGCATAGCTCGAAAACTTGCAGAACTGGGAAATGTCGTGCCGGCGATCAGTATCGAAGGCTTCGAAGAACAGACTGATGATCGTCGTGGACGGGGTACATTTGCACAGCTTATGGAAGCAATGGATACTCTCCGGCGAAAACAAGTGCCTTTCGGTTTTTCCAGTATGACAGCCCGTAAGAACGTCGATGTAGTAGCAAGCGATGAATTCGTTGATATGCTGATCGAGAAAGGGTGCCTCTTCGGGTGGTATTTCACATATGTCCCCATTGGCATGAATCCCGATCCCTCGCAGATGCTGACTCCAGCGGAGCGCGAGTGTCAGCGGGAACGTGTCCAGCATATCAGAGCAACCAAGCCTATCTTCGTTGCGGACTTCTGGAACGATGGATGGACAACAAATGGGTGTATGGCTGCCCGGCTCTACGCACATATCAACAGTAATGGTGATGTAGAACCTTGTGCATTTGTTCACTTCGCAGTGGATAACATCAAAGAGAAAAGTCTGAGCGAAGGCCTCAATTCTTCTTTCTTCCAAGCAATACGGAATCGTTACCCCTGGACGGATAACCAACTTAAGCCATGTATGTTTTTAGACAATCCCCATGTTTTGCGAGAAGCAGTGGCAGAGAGTGGAGCCTACGCGACACATGAGGGTGCAGAAAGCCTTATCACCGAACTGGCTCCGACGCTGGACCGCTACGCAGAGGAGATGGAGCATCTTACCGATCCTATGTGGGAGAAACTCCAGGGGCAACTACGGGTACCTGGTAGGTTGCCCGAAGACAAGACCATGGTGAGTCGGGGAGAGTAAGCACATCATTGATGTGAGACTAGAGGTATGTCTCATCATAAGAAGAAGGGCAAGTGAAACGAACATGCAGACTGGGAGAACACCATAATGGCAGACGATGCGTTGGCAGCAATGATGAGTAGTCGCGACCATATAATTCAGGCCTCGGCAATACCAGGTTCACTACGGCCAGTACGTGTAGTCGTGGATGCCATGGGGGGAGATTATGCTCCAGCGGAAATCGTGAGAGGAGCCACACAAGCTTCTTGCGCTGTCGGTGCACACGTACTGCTGGTAGGCGATCCGGACCGGGTGGACGAAGAGCTGAAGCGTATTTCATGTCGACGGGCATGCGTCTCCGTTATCCCCGTACATAGTGTAATTGAGATGGACGAGAAGCCACTTCAAGCATTTCGTTCCAAGCCCGATTCTTCAATTGCCGTTGCCATGAGCTTACTCGCTCAAGGCAAAGCCGACGCGCTCGTCACCGCAGGCAGTACGGGCGCGATGGTAACGGCGGCTTGCCTTATTCTGGGTCGGTTGGAGGGTATCAAACGGCCGGCAATAACTATTATGATCCCGACGCCTGAGCACCAAGTGATCCTCCTCGATGCTGGTGCCAACATCAGTGCGACAGCACAGCAGTTGCTGCAATTTGCACTGCTCGGAAGTGCTTTCGCCAGATGCAACTTGGAAGTTTGCGAACCTAGGGTTGGATTGCTCAACGTGGGGCCAGAGATTACCAAAGGGGGATCGACCTTACTAGAAGCTTATGAGCTATTAGCCGGGTCTCAATTGAACTTCATCGGCAATGTCGAAGGCAACGATATCGCAGAAGGATGGGCCGACGTTATCGTGTGTGACGGATACGTCGGCAATGTTGTTCTTAAACATACGGAGGCGTGGTCACAGGCATTACTCGCAATGTTGGGGAATCGTCTGAGTAGGAACCCTTTGCTTTGGCCCGGATACCCATTCACCATGATGGCCATGTCACACCTTCGTAATGATCTTAGTTCAGCTCACCATGGAGGTGCAACCTTGCTGGGAGTCAAAGGCCTCTGCATCAAGTGCCGGGGGAACTCGAGAGCGAAGGGAATTAGCAATGCGATTGCCGCCGCTGTTCGATATCACCACGCTGGGTTGATACCCCAACTCACGGAGAGTCTCTCGACAACAACGACAGAAGGGGCTGACGATACAATTCCCTGAATCAACTGGAGCACAATATCAGAAACGAGGTGATTGGACACGCTGTTCGCATGCGCTGCGGCGGTAAGCGACCGCTAGAATGTTCTTCACAAACAGTTTATGGAGGTAATAGCACATGTTTGAGTTAGTAAGGAAAGCAATGTTAATAAGTATTGGAACGCTCTCTCTGACTAAAGAGACTGCTGAGAAATTCACAGCAGACTTAACCAAGAAGGGAGAATTGACCGAGGATCAGGCGAAGGAATTGGTAAATGAACTGATCGCACGAGGAGATAAGGAGAGAGCACAAATTCGCCCCGTGGTCGAGAAGCACGTGCAGAAGCTGTTAGCAGAGACGGGTATGGTGACAAAATCGGATATTCAACGATTGGAGGACAGGATTGCTTCTCTTGAAAGAGAACTGGAATCACTCTCCATTAGCTCCTGATGGACATAATACGGGTTCAGGAGCGATCAAGCGTGCTCGGATGTTCGGACGGGTAAGGTATGCCCGTCCGAACACCTGTTTTCTACAGTCCTGCTCTTGTTCGAAGAGGAATTAGCTATGCAGTTTGAGGCGATAAGTAGACACACAAAACGTTATAGACAAATCGGCGTCGTTGCGGCGCATCATCATCTAGGCTATCTGCTGGACCAAGCGGGGCTCGCAAGATTGTTGCCACGAAGATGGCGTCGAAGTAATGAGACTGAAGCCGAGTTTCCAGGGCGAACCACATGGCGTAGAGTTCGGCTTGCGCTGGAGGAATTAGGTGGCACGTTCATTAAGTTGGGGCAGATACTGAGTACCCGGCGTGACTTATTACCTGATGAGCTAGTGGACGAACTGGAGAAGCTTCAAGATGAAGTTCCGTTTCTTCACTATTCAAAGGTCAGGCAGGTAATCGAGGAAGAGATGGGCGCTGATCCTGAAGAGTTATTCGCTACCTTTGAACACAATCCGGTCGCCGCAGCATCTATCGCACAAGTCCACTTTGCGACATTGCACACTGGTGATGAAGTGGCAGTGAAAGTGCAGCGGCCACACATAGAGGACGAAATGGAGACCGACTTCGAGATCTTGCTCAATCTAGCAAAGCTGCTTGAGCGAAGTACGTCTTGGGCAAGACAACAGGGCGTGGTCGACATAGTGCGTCAGATCATGGAAGCAACACGCGAAGAGATGGATTTCACGCTGGAGGGACACAATGCCGACCGCTTCCGTGACAGCTTTGCCGAAGAACCGGGAGTTCACATTCCGAGAATCTATTGGAAATATACAACTAAACGGGTGCTCACAATGGAGCGCATCACAGGCATCAAGCTGAATGACCTTATGACAATTGACACAAAACTGGTTGACCGCAAAGGGATCGCAAAACTTGGTGCAAAGCTGTATTTGAAACAAGTCCTTGAAGATGGTTTCTTTCACGCGGACCCCCATGCAGGTAATATTTTCATCGAAGAGAACGGTCGAATTGCATTTGTAGATTTCGGTGCAGTCGGGCGTATTGATGAAGACTTGCGCGAGCAGATTACCGATCTCTTTTTGGCTATCGTCCACCGCGATATCAAAGCCATCATAGACGCGCTTCTGACAATCGGCATTGCACCAAACGACGTTGATCGCGCCGCAATGGCCAGAGACATCTCGCGGACAGTCAGCAAATACTATGGCCTACCAATCCAACAACTACGTGCCGCAGAGATTGTCAGCAAGCAGATGGCACTCGCCCGAAAGTACAGCATACGCATCCCTGCCGACTTTACACTTGCAACGAAGACAGTTGTGATTCTGGATGGAATCGGCCGTGGCATTGATCCCACTTTCAACATCTTCGAGGTAGCTCAGCCTTTCGCACGCGAGATGATCCGGCGCAGGTTCTCACCCGTCCGGTTTATTGTTGACATGCTGAATGATGTGCAAGGCGCACACCGGCTACTTCGTTCCGCCCCGCAGGATTTCGCCAACCTGCTCGATTCGCTCAACTCGGGCAGGCTGACCGTGAGGTTTGAACCGACCAAGATAGATAAACCTATCTCACATCTGCACCAGATGACAAACCGCCTATCGTTTAGTGTTGTCGTAGCAGCGATCATTGTCGGCTCTTCTCTGATCGTTCAAGCCGGAGTGGGACCGCTGCTTCATGGCTGGCCAGTCCTCGGAATTGTGGGCTTCGTTACCGCCTCACTGTTGGGGTTCTATCTTCTCATATCGATGCTGCGCCATGGGCGGCTCTAGGATGGAATGATGTAATGTGACACGACTGGTCTGACAACGGGGCTAGCTAAATAATAATAGAGGAGGCATGAGACATGCATATAGGACTTGCACTCAGCGGTGGTGGGGCGATTGGCGCTGCCCACATAGGGGTGTTGGAGCAGATTGAGGAACACCGCGTGCATCCGGACTCTATCTGTGGGACATCTGCAGGTGCGATTGTAGGCCTGCTATACGCAGACGGTGGAATCGATGCTATCTTCCGCTTCCTGAAACTGCTGGAGACAGACGGACTGATTAGGAGCCCGTTGGGACTACTGGCGCGAACACCGGAGAAGATATGGACGCTGGTGGGCGAGGCGCTGTCGATGTGCGTTGAGGCCCGGTCGTTTGAGGATCTGCAGGTGCCATTCTCTTGCGTCGCTACCGACATTGTTACAGGTGCTCCAGTAGTCATCGATTCCGGGGACCCGGTAGCAGCCGTCAAAGCCTCGGCTGCCTATCCAGGCGTGTTTGCTATCCAACGGGTCAGTGGCCATTACCTCGTAGATGGCGGAATCACCAGAAATCTTCCGGCCGATATCGTTCGCAAGTCCGGCGCGGACTTCGTTATTGGCTCCTCGCTCTATCGTGTGCCAGAGGTCAAATACAACAGGGGCAAGCCACGCCTGAGCCGGGTAGAAGTGGCTTTAAGGGCTTTAGAGATAATGGAACTTGAGATGTCCTTACAGCAGATCAAACTGTGCGACTTCTGCTTCCAGCCGCCCGTGGAGACATACCGGTGGTACGACTTTGACCGGGTGGCGGAGATATTGCGGCTTGGTAGAAGGGATGCTTCAGAGAACGTAGGCATGCTGCTGGCAAAGCTTCGAGCGCATCCTCAGTCTATATGAAATAGCCTCGTGCTTGCAAGTGCCGCCTATGTCTCTATCGCTGAAGCTGTCAATCCACCATGCGATCATAAAAGAACGTTAAGGTTGTGGAAGGAAGTCTGTGACTTCCTTCTCAGAAGTAGAATCCAAATCCTAAGCGAGAACCTCAAACCCGCCGTCGACAACTACGAACTGACCACAAATCATCCGAGCCTGTTCCGAAACAAGAAAAGCCACCACATCTGCGATGTCTTGCGGTTCCACCAGACGTCCGAGCGGAGTGCGGCCTTTCGCGCTCGTTAGCAGATCCTCGACTCCAGAAATGGCGCGGAGCGATTTGGTATCCGCCACCCCTGCCAGCACGCCGTTCACGAGAATTCCTTGAGGGGCGAGTTCGACAGCCAGGCTTCGGGTAAGCGATTCCATGGCGCCTTTTGCCACGCCCATCAGCCCGTATTGCGCCAACACTCTGTGTCCGCCCGAACTGGTGATACTAATAATCCGCTTGTAATCAGAAGTCATCAACGGGACCGCGCGTTTTGCTAGATCAAGAAGTGAGCGTGCCGACGATGACATCGTGACATCCCAATGCTTGGTGGACGAGTTCATCAAAGGACCCGGTATCCCAAATGCGGCATTTGCAACCAGGATATCGAGACTTCCAAGTTCGGACGCAATCTCCTTGAAGAGCCGATCCAGGCTCTCCTCGCTACCCATGTCACCGCGCAGTGCGATTGCTCGGCCTCCGGCAGCTTCTATCTCGGCAACTACGCTCTGAGCGTCGATCTTGCTTCTTCGATAGTTGACAATGACCGTGCTCCCCTCAGCCGCCAGTCTTATGGCAATTGATCGGCCAAAGCCTCGGGCTGCGCCCGTCACCAGTGCGTGTTTTCCTGAAAGTTCTGGATACATTTTATTTCTCCATGAAAAGTAGTGTGCTATTTTTTGCATATACTATCGCTAGATATGGCTACGACAAAGCTGCGGTCGTTCTGGCAATCCAATTCGCTTATTTGAATTCTGTTGTCTAAACCGCTATCTCAATCTCCCTGCAAATAGGATCATCGCATCGTTTGCGATTATTGACTTAAGCTTTTTTGTTTCCGTTGTTCTAGTCAAGGCTATTCTCAAGCCGTGCGAGCATAGAGTCCAGGATCATCTCCTCGGGAAGTGTAAAGCCTAGTGCGCTTGTATCGATAGAAAGGTGATATTGCTGTGTATTCTCCCAGGTTGATCCTGTTGTGTTGTAGATAAACAGTTTGCGATCTCTGTCACTTGCTTCTATCAGCTTCAATGCTTGTGCCGGAGATACGCCGTAGATGCTCTGGATGCGCTCTAATCGAAAGTCCATATCTGCATGTATATAAACAGCAAGATGCCTTGGGTTATGCCGCAACAGGTGATAGCCGCCTCGCCCAACTATTACTGAATGCCAGTGTTGTGCGATCCAAGTCACAATCGGGGCTTCCATAACATAAGATTCATCGTCCGGTGGAGGTAGATCAGCGAGTGGCTTACAGCAACTCCTCGGCTCGGTATGCTCGAATGATTTAAGCAATGACTCTAATCTGTTGATAGAACTCTTGCTCATCGCTTTCTTGTTGTCTTCCGGCGGATGTATTATTTCGGCAGCCTTGCCTATTATTTCTCTGTCTACATAATATATGTGCAAACGAGCGGCGATACGCTGTCCGAGAAACGCTCCACCACTTCCGAACTGTCTGCTTATTGTAATGACAAACGGTGTCTGCGTTGACATGATATGAATACTCCTTCAGACACTGCCGCGTTTGGCGGCCGTCGTCGTTTTCTTTTCTACTGTTGGTGATTAACCACATCGATGGTGTCGATGTCTCCCATGCGCTCATATAGTTCGTGTTGCGATTGCCTTACAAGTCTAAACAAGCGCTGGGGCAACCCCATGTCGGATATCATAAAGCCAGCCATTAACTGATCCCAAAAGAACCTACACAATAGCATTCACATGTTGCGTAACGCCGATTCGTCTTGCAATATCAAGTCAAGCAAGCAGATGTCCGCCGCCCACAGTTGCAGCTTCCTACACCCAGGGCATAGTTCTCTGGCCATTTGTCTAGCTTTGCGGGCCAACTCGTCCCAGTCGGCAAAGTAACTCTCAGTGTGCTCCAGTTGGCCGATAACCAGATCATCGGCTACAACATCTATTGTCAGCGTTCTCATTCATTCCTCCCGCCACCAGCACACTGCAGTAGGCTACACTATTACAAATTGCTGTAAAGGTGTCGACTAGTGAAAGAGAGCATCGTCCAAGTTGGTATTGACTGCGATATTGCTAAGCTTGAAAACGGCCGCCAGTTCACTATCAGCCGAGCGCATTTCCACTTTAGTAGGAACCCATAGTCCATTCACCTGCATCGGTTCCAGATAACGACAAGTCAGCCTGAGTGTGTCTCCTTCCGATCTGTAGGTGTCGCATTCGTGGAGCGTGAGCGTTTTCATGTCGATTGTTATGCGGTAAAGTTTGCGCGAACTGTCAATGCGTAATAGATCGAACACGTAGAATTCATCAGTGCCCTCGTTCAGAATTCCGACATCATTGATGGCAAACTGATCCCAAATCTCTGGAGTCACCAGTCCGAGAAGCATGGCGAACGGCCTATATTTGGCGTTTTCACCGAGCGGTTTCGTCTTCTGATAGCCTAATGACTTGATTCTGAATATACTATAGTCGTGATTGGTGATGGAGATGACCCGCAGACGGTGGGCAGTACCCTCGATGCGGCTGCAATCCGGCACCTTGAAACGCACCTGGGCATTCTTGATTCCATACTCAATCACACGGCCTTCACCCATCTTTTTCAGCACTTGGTCATTCCTGTAATCGACAACTAATGTTGCCGTCAAGTCTTCGAGATTGATGTGCTCCTGTTTCATTCTGTTACGTAATGTGTCACAGCCGCCATTTTTGTCAGCCAGCACGATTTCGGCTGCATACTCGGGGAGAGATGCCGAAAGCATGACCAGCGTCACTACGATAGTTAGCAGTTTTCTCAACGGGTCTGTTGCGCTCATCTGTTCATCCTCCAATTATCTGTACCAGCTATAGCCTATGACAACCGTGGTCGCATTGATCCCATGGTTTGGTCGCTCGATACCAGCATTTGACGCGTGGTAGAATCTGTATTCCAAACTCACGGCGTTGTTTGGACCGGTGGCATAATGCAAGCCCACAGACAGTCGCTCACAGAAGTTGTTCTTTGTTGCCTGTCCGCTTACTTTGTCACGCATATGCATCACGCCAATTCCTGCGGTATAGTCTGCTGCGAACCGTCCGTGAACGAAAAAGTAGTTTCTGTAGTCGCCTAGAATCGCACCGGCATTGTTGTTTCCACTGCCAATCTGCTCTGATAGAAACAACTCACAGCCGAGGCTTTTCCTTGGTGATATAAACTTCCCATACTCAACGCCAAGACCATCGAAGCAAAAATGAGGCACATGGGTACCACTCGGTATTCGATGGTTCTCGCCGGTTCCAAGCCACTGTGTCCACTGCACGTCACCACGCTGATGGAAGCCAAGGTCGCGCTCGATACATAAAGCAGATCCTGGAATCAGCAATAGAGCTAGAACGAACAATGCCAAGCGAATACCGTCTTCATTCCAAAACATCATCAAAACACCTATTCTTTCAACTATCTAGTGCTTGATTCCAACTGATGAGTGGCTTACGGCATTTTGCAGAACTTCATTCTCCGACGGGTCAGGCAGTTTATCCACATCACTTATTGGGTATGGGAATGGTCCAGAATGAGGAATCTTATCGATCCAGCGTGATCTGAACTCTGGATTCTGCATTCTGCAGCATGAGTTATGACAGCCATAATTTTCATGACTAACGATTTTTTGCCAGGATGCTTCCACTTCCCCGTTTCTCACATTGCCGAAAGACAATGGGGTGAAATCACATGGAGTCACATCTCCGAAAGCTGTAACATAAAACTGACACCAGCCTGCGAAGCAACCATTCCCTGTAGGTCCATTGATATGAGCCTGAGTTATAACTTGCGGAAGCGGATGCCCGATGTTGCACTCTTCTTCGATCCGGCAAAGCTCCGCTTTGTCTTCATCAGTCAACAGGTGTTTTCTGTCTTCCAAAAGCAGGCGGCCTGTGGGAACGACATCAAAGATTGTGATTTCGTCTGTACCGATCGTTTTTGCCAGTTCAATCATTTCAACTATCTGGCCATTATGGAGGCGCTCAGGAGTGGCATATGTGGAGATACCTGTCATTATACCTGCATCTTTACAGCGCTTTAGCCCATCGACAGCTTTCTGGAAACAGCCAGGCACGCGGCGCATACTGTCGTGCTCATCAGGATTGGGCGAATCTATGGAGACATGAATGGCATACAGACCTGATGCGGCCAGCTTTTTTACATTCTTATCATTAAGCAGCAGGCCATTACAGAACATCAGTGCGATAGCCTCATCCTTATCGACATAATCTATAAGCTCATAGATGTCTGGTCTGGTCAAGGGCTCGCCACCTGTAAAAACAATACTTACAACACCAAGTCGCTGGGAATCAGTTATCACTTTCTTCCATTCATCGGTTGTAAGTTCGACTTTATCTGGATCCTTGTATCTGACTGCACTGCAGTGGACACAATTGGCCTGGCACTTTGTAGTAACCTGAAGCGTACATACTGTCGGCTGAGGATGGCCATCCAATACCAGCGCCAGGTGATTGCCGAGCAGTTTCATCGAAGCCTTCGTTGGCACTGGAGGCTGATATGAAGTATATATTAGTGCATCATCTCGTCGGATTATAGGTTTACCTCGTCGACGAATAGCATCCTCAACACTTTTTATAGCCTTTTTCGCATCAGGAATATTCGACATTGGACCGGTTGCTGATGCCAAGAAAGTTCCGTCATCAGTAATTTGAGTTGCCATTCCAAGTAGTTCGATGTGTTTACCTTTTTTGAATTTTCCGATAGTTGACACATATATCTTTATGGCTGCGTTGTCTTTAAGCCGCGAACCGAGAACCCGGGCTAGAGGTCCTGAGAACTCAATTTCCTTTCCATGCCATAAATCAAGTAATGAAAAATGCTTATTAATCATCAATACACTCCAATCTCTAAATTCAACGCGGACGGCTGAGTATGAATCTTGTTTTGTATAATCGCATCCACTTGCATAACAATAGGTATTAAGCAGATGTAGATTAAAGTCTTGAGACTCTCTCGAATCATGTGACAGCGCCTTTTTCATATTGTCATTAGCAGATAGACACTAGATCGAATACTCAGACATTCAATTTTGCAAGAACACTGTCAGCAATTATTTCTTCGGCTGTGTCAAATCCTATTGAGCTTGTATCGATTGAAAGATGATATTGCCTTGCGTCTGTCCAATCACTGCCGAATACAATATGATGATATCGTTTGCGATCCTGATCGTTTCTTTCGATTAGTTTCATTGCATTTTCAGAAGATAAATCATGTATCTCCTGAATGCGTTTGGAACGAAAATCCACATTGGCGTGTAGAAAAACTGCAAAATGCCATGGATTGTCTCGCAGCAGATGATATCCACCTCTGCCGATAATAACTGAAGACCAACTCTTAGCGATCTGCCTGATAACTGAAGATTCCGCAGTGTGAAATTCGTCATCATTTGGCGGTAAATTTGCAGGCGGAACATAGCAAAGCTCTGGCTGCCCTTTTTCAAAACTTCTCAATAATGATAGCCATACAGGGGTAACCTTTTCATCACTTGGTTCTGCGACCTCACTGGAGACATTCAATGACTTTGCTGCTTGGCGTAAAATATCCCTGTCTGCATATAAGATACCAAATCGAGATGCCAGTTTCTGGCCCAGGTATGAGCCTCCGCTTCCAAGTTGCCTGCTTATTGTGATAACGAATGGTGTTTGTTTTATCACTTAATGAAGCCTCCTATTTTGCATATTTACCGATTGCTCGTTCCAGTTCTGCCTGTGATCCAAGTTGCTCATATCGAGCGTTGACTACATTCGTCTGCGCTTGTGTAAATGTCAGTTCGGCATCACTGAGTTCAACCTGACTCGACATGCCTTCCGAATAGCGCGCACGCGAGAGCCTTAGGCTCTCTGCAGCCTGTTCAAGCTCTTTATTTGCAGTAGCAAGTTTCTCGGCTGCATTCTGAACACGGACATACGCAGTTTTTACTTGCAAAGTAATTGCAGCTTTTGTGTCTGCTTCAGCAATCTTTGCTGATTCAATACCTGCCTTTGCCTGCTCTTTTCTCCCACTAGTTTCGCCGCCATCTGAAAGTGGAAATGTTGCAGATAGCCCTACATAAGCAAAATTCTCTTGCTCGATATCGTGAATAGCATCGACCTGCCCTCCGGCACTGAAAACGAAACTGGGAGACATCCCGTTCTTTGCCAGCTTATAGCGAAGCTTTGATGCGCTGATGTTTTTAGATGCGATTGCTGCTTCAGGGCGTTTTGCAAGAGCTTCATTGAGGTAAGTCTCGTAAGGAGCAAGGTTAAGTGCGTCTTCATTAGGCTTATCTACTTCGAAAGGTGTATTTACATCGACCCCAATTATGCGGTTTACGACAGATTTCGTAACTTGAATAGCATTCTGAGCTGTTATAATAGACTGTTGTGCTGCTGAAATTGAGGCATCTGCCCGTATGATGTCCACTTTTGATGCAATTCCAGTGTCAACAAGAGCCTGTGCCGTATGCTTTCGTGTCTCGGCATTTTTCATTGCTTCTTTAGCAACATCCAGCAATTCCTCGCTACGAAGAACATCATAATATGCCAGTTTTGTCTGTAAAACTACATCGTTACGAGTTCCGGATATGTTTAGCCCTGCTGTTTGCGCATCGATTTTTGCCACATTAGTTCCGGTGCGAATCATTCCATTGAAATCAAGAACCTGAGAAACGGACACTCCATATGATGCCGCTGCTTTGGGTATATAAGGAAAGCTGCTCAAGATCAAATTTCCATTATCGATTCCGACCGCAAGCGGAAGATTTATGACATCGCTTCTGTCTTTGCCCTGACCGAATACATTAAGATGCGTATTACCCGCTCCTTTTACTTCCTTTATCCGACCAACGGCAATGTTTGCATCTTGTTGTGATAATTGAATTGATCTGTTATAAGCAATTGCAGTATTGACACACTCGTCTATCGTCATCTGTGCCTGTCCAGAACAAATAGATGGTAATATGCAAAGAATCACACATATACTTGGTTCTATTCTTAACTTCATTTGTAACCTCCGATTAATGCATACTCACTTGAACTTTGGAATCATCCGGTTTCGGGTCGCGCAAGAAGAAAACAAACGGCAAGGCCAGAGCAAATGCCAATGCTATAAAAAGAAACAAATCGTTATATGACATTAATACTGACTGCCCGAGTATTGATTGGTTCAATACAGCCAGAGCCCTTTGGGTAGCGGTGTCGATTGGTGAACCATTGCCCATAAAGAAATGCTGAAGCATATTGAACCTTGAAAGAGTCTCTGGATTATATATAGTCACGTGTTCAGCTATCATTGTGGTATGAAACTTCATACGCTGGGTCAGAATTGTGGAAATTAGCGATATACCGATCGTACCTCCGAGTTGACGTACCATATTAAACAATCCTGATCCATCACCAAGATCATTTCCAGTCAGACCTCCGAGAGTTGCGGTCATAAGTGGCGCAGCCAGTAAACCAATTCCTGTTCCCAGAAAAACCTGTGGTAGAAAGATGTGCTCCGGGCCACTGAGATAGGTAACTTTAGTAAGTGCATACAATGATATAAAGCAACAAATTATTCCGGCAGTGACTAGAAGACGTGCAGAAATGCGAGTTGAAAGCACCCCGGAGATCATCATGCTTAACGTTGAGGAGATAGCCCAGACCAGCATAATGACACCAGATTGCTGTGCGGTATACCCTCGGAGATTTTGCAAAAAGACCGGCAGCACAAACATCGTACTGAAAAGCCCGACACCTGTAATGAACGAACAAACGCATCCAGCCGATAACGCTTTGTTTCTTAGTATGCGTAGATTAACTATCGGGTAACGAGTAGTCAAAACACGATGGATAAAGAGGATCATCCCTATGACGCTGAGGATTGCCAGCCATTTAATAAAATCTGATTCCAGCCAGCCTTGGCGCTCGCCTTTTTCCAGCAATATCTGCAAACAACCCAACCAGATCGATAACCAGATAATCCCTGATATATCAATTGGCTTGTCTGTATCTCCAGGAGTCTGTGGTTCCTTTATCAAAGACCACAAGATAATTGCCGCAATGATGCCTGGAATTACATTGATATAAAATATCCATGGCCAGGAGTAATTATCTACCAAATATCCACCTATAATCGGCCCGAGTGCAGGGCCGACCATCACTCCTACTCCACATACTGCTGAGACTATTCCAGCTTTCTCGGAAGGGTAGACATCTAACATAGTCGACATTCCAGTGGACATAAGAGCTGCACCACCAACTCCTTGTAAAACACGATAGAATATCAGTAGTCCAAGTGATGTTGCCGTTCCACACAAAAACGAAGTCACAGTAAATGTAATTACTGAGAACACCAGTAGCTTACGGCGTCCATATCTTGCTTCCAACCAACCGGTCATAGGAAGAAATATGACATTGGTGAGCATATAGCCTATAGACACCCAGGTGATTTGATCCATCGTGGCTCCAAGATTGCCCATCATTGTCGGGATAGCAACATTGATAATAGTTGCATCAATGGCAACCAAGATTAACCCAAGCATAATTCCAATCAAAACGCCTAGTCGCTGATACGGCTTATAACGCATGTATTCAGGAATCAACTGCTCTTTTGTATCATTCATAATTAGCTCCTATCGAGTTGCAATAATTGCTGTAACTGACATTCCTGAATGCAAACGATTAATATTGGACTGGTCAGAATCGATAAGAAGCTTAACAGGTATTCGTTGAACAACTTTAGTAAAGTTGCCTGTTGCGTTGTCTGGTGGGAGCAATGCGAACGTTGCACCTGTACCGGATGCCACACTGTCAACTTTCGCCTTAAACGGTTTTCCAGGCAGCGCATCAACTTTGATTTCAGCGCTCTGTCCAGCTTTTACATTAGCAAGCTGAGTCTCCTTAAAATTAGCCACAACCCAAATGTTTTTTGAAGGAGGAGGAACAATAGCCATAAGCGGAGTGCCTGGTTGAACGAGTATACCTTCGTTAACACTTCGCTTACTGACAATTCCCGATACAGGAGCAACAATTCTTGTATATGAAAGTCTAAGCTTGGCATCGACGAGAGCCGCACGCGCCTGACTCACTCTGGCCTTTGCCTGATGTTCTGCGGCCACACTCATCTTGACCTGTTGGGGAGCAGTCCTTGCCTGTGTGAGCTGTGCCAGAGCTTGCTGATGACGAGCTTGTGATTGATGAACGGCTTTCGATGTCGCAAGCAACTGCGCCTGAGCCTGTGTTACTCCCGCGACGGCGGCCGTATACTGCTGTTTTGCAGCAGAATACTGAGCTTGAGCCTGTTCAATAGCCGCATTAGTGGCTGTTACCTGTTCCTTGGCGGCGCGCAGATCTGCCTGCCTTGCGTTCAGTGCGGATTTGGCAGAACTCAAATGTTCTTTGGCTGTCTGCAGTTGGGATTTGGCTGTTCGTTCACCGACCGACGCCTGTTCAGCTGCCTGTGCTCCGATTACATTGTCAGACAATAACTTCTGATAGCGCTTGTTGTCATTGGCTGCTTTGGTGTATACTGCCTCGGCTGATTCTACTTCGGCGCCTGCGGACCGAACGTCAGCCTCTGCTGTTTCGACCAGGGATGAGGCAGCTTCTACCGCAGCATTGGCGCGCATTTTCTGCGCATGTGCAGACACGACAGATGCTTTTGTGGTTGCGATGTTCGCTTTTACGCTTTGTGCATTAGCCGAAGATTGTCCTACAAGAGCTTTGACACGATATACATCAGCTTCTGAACTGGCGACAGCACTTTCGGCCTGATTAACACCCGCTTCTGATTGTTGAATCTGAGCATTTCCTGTGTCGCCGGTTAATCCGACATTGACTCCACTCGCTTCAGCAGCAGCAACTGCTGCTTCAAGATTTGCCTCGGCCTGCTGAACTGCAGTTTTATATGTCGAGTCATCCAAAACCACGATAAGCTGTCCAGCTTCGACGTGCTGATTATCTTTAACATATACATGCTGTACTGTTCCGCTTACTTGGGGAGCTATTGTGATAATATCAGCAGTTAGATAAGCGTCATCGGTAGATACATGTGAGGATGCATACCTCCAGTAATGAATGCCAAATAGTATTGCCACAATAGCAACTACCGATACTAAAACCTTGACAAATGGATTCTTAAGTCCGGTTTTCCCTGGCTTTCCTAGTTTTACGTGGCTCTCTGTTTTAGATTCCGAGTTATCAGTTTGGCTCATTACATTCTCCTTTAATGCGACTATGGGTAACCGCTAGTATCTCGGATATCCCAAATGGTAGATGCGTGGTATAATGTGAGTGACCACTAACTAATTCTATATTATGCCTTAATCCTGGACTTGTCAATAGGCCGGTTTTGCAGTTTTTTTCGCTTGGCAACCGGACCAATTTACCGAAAGAGTGGTGATTAGTGTAGAATATAGTATTGATGGGTTAGATGGGCTACAAGGAGGATCTCATGAATACTAATGAACAAGGTGGTAAAGGTAGTTTTGATGAAACAAAAGATCGCTTGCTTGTATCCGGATTAAATCTCTTAGCAAAGAAAGGGTATCGTGGAGCGGTTACTCGCGACATTGCCAGCGATGCTGGAGTAACTGAGATGACACTATTTCGCCACTATGGTTCTAAGGATAAGCTGTTTGCCGCAGGTATTACTAAACTTGGCGAACAACTGCTTTCAGTTATTCCTGAGCCAAGTGATGATGTAGAAGCTGATCTGCTATTATTATCAAATAATCTTTTGAAGCAGATATCATCCTCTCTATTCATCCATCTTATGCGTGTCCTCCCCGAACTGGAAGAACACAGCAAATTCAAAGAGCAGTTCGACAAAATAAGAGATCAGTTCAAGGCAAAGTCTCAATCACTAATCAGCCACTGTTCACAAGTGATTGACCATGCAGACTATACTGATGAAATGCTTATCTATATGTTTATGGGTCCTATTTTCCTATATTCTCTGGATGTGTTAGATAGGGATAGTAGCACCAGCTTTGACAACACACAGCATGTTCGATTCTTTTTGAAAGGGCTCTATTCTGATAGAAAATAGAGCCCGCATCTCAGATCAATTTTCTCCGCATTTATGCGTTTGAGCTTTCTTTTCTATAGTTGTAGGAAGCATATCTCACGGGGAAGCTGATAAACGTCCGTTGATTGTCCATAGCGCGACATCAATGATTCATAGAGCGGTTCGTGATTTTAACTCTTGCCCGACCAATTATTAAAGTAAAACTTTTCTCTATGCGATTTTACCCTGTCGGGGTTCCGGCAGGGTTTTCGCGTATTTATGCGCATAAAGCAGGGATTTGGGTGGTGCTGTCCGAATTAATTCCTGTGGTCGAGGTTTGGCTGTACCCTGCAAAAAGTCCGTCCGAGCTGTTGCACTGCCTGAAATCCAGATTTTCGGCAGGAATTTTGTCAGCGGCTGCGTAACTAAAGCAACGTTTCGGTCGCTGGCAACTGATCTATGGAGGCAAAATGTGCGGCGTATTACTGTGATTACACAAAAGTGTACGTGGCTAAGCAATTGCCAAGTCAGACCGGTGATTGGAATCAAATACCGGGACGTCAAAAATCAGGCAGCTTTTGCCTGGTAGTTGTGATATAATCCACCAAGGATCGGTTCTGATTCCAGCGGGATATCGGGCGAAAGCTGCGGTTTCTCGACCGTGAGGTCAACAATCGGCGGCATGTGATCCAAGCTGCTGCGAGTTCGCACTGGATGATTGTACCTAGCAAAAACTCGGTCCGCGCGGTTTACATTGGCTGTGGAGCCGTAATCGTGGGGGTTGTGCAAGCCGACCGAGCCGATTAGGACCCTGCTGGGGATGATCAGAGTGCGAGAAAGCCGTGGATTTTGCTTTTCAGACGTGGCCAAGGGATCGCCGGGTTCAGACCAGCGGTCAAATGAAGCGATCTTGGGACAAATAATTCAGGCGGCCTTTGCTCGATAGTTGTGATAGAGCCCGCCAAGAATTGGCTTGGATTCCAGCACAGCATCGGGCGACAGCCGAAGTTTCTTAACCGATGGAAATGCAAGTGGCGGGCTGTGATCAAGACTGCTGTGGGTTCGGACTGGGTGGTAGTCGCTATACACATATTCCCTGAGCAACTTGTACAGATGCCCTTCGTTTAGAGGGATTATGTGATCAAGTAGCTCCCGACGTAGGATTCCAATGATTCTCTCGGCAAATGGATTTTGCCAGGGGCAGTGGTATGCGGTTCGGACATCTTCTATGCCGCAACGCTGGAGAAAAACGAGAACGCTTTTGCCATAACACCGATCATTATCACGAACGAAATACTCGGGTTGATCTCCAAATCCAGTCGCTTCGCGCAACTGCTGGATTACCCAGAGCATCGTTGGGTGTTGGGTAACCCCAAAGTGGACAATCTGGCGTCGTTCGTGGTTCACGGCAATGAAGACGTAAAGGAGTCGGAACGTGAGTGTCGGGACCACGAAGAAGTCGGCGGCGCAGGTTGCGTCCATATGGTTCTTGATGAACGTCTTCCAAGTTTGTGCGGACGCGCTCATGTCTCTTGTCGGTTTGGGCAGATACTTCCGAATTGTGTTCGGTGACGGAGGACGGAATCCGAGATCAATCAACTGATCGTGTATCCGACCCGGACTCCAAAGTGGATTATCTGCATTGATCTTCCTGATTAGTCGTCGCATTTCAGTCGAGACAACGGGACGTCCATTTTTACGTAGTGATTTACGACGCCAGAACTTCTTGAATCTCATCTTGTGCCAGCGCACTTATAGTATCAGGTTTCACGACGCATAGCGCATCTTTCCATTCGACGAAGAATTTCGACAACAGAATCCAGATCATACGGAATTCCGGGGTGCATCGTGGCTTGCGAACAATGCCTTTTACTTGCTTTTCTTGATACAGCGCAAGCTGGGTGCGCAGAGCCAGATTTTCAAGCACAAGTTTGTGGCGCGACTTGAAACAGTCTCGGAGAAATCCAAACGCATAATTCAACAACTCTAGCATACTGACATGCTATCATAAAGTGATCAGTTGAATATAAGGTTTGTGAATGGAGATCACTGTAAGCGACAAAATAGAGAAACGTTCATTGACAATTGCAGCATGCCCAAATATACTCCATTATGGCACTTAGGCATAGAAATAGCCGCCCTTGAGCTTAGCTGACATTACGACGATTCTTGTGAGGCTGCCCGTGCGGCTCCATATATGTTTCGAAAATGTGCCTGTGAGGCAGCGTAACCTCGTAGAGGAATATGATGAACAAGCATTTTTTCTGCATCGCCTTAATCTTAGCTCTGCTTGTAATGAATGTAGTGTCCGTTGTGGCGTCCAATGTGATCTATGTAGACTGTAGATCTTGTGGCCGAGTGCAAGATGGAAAGTCGTGGGCTACTGCGTTCGAGTACATTCAGACAGGCCTAGATTCCGCTAACAGCGGAGACCAAGTTTGGGTTTCTGAAGGAGTCTATTATGAATCGCTCTTGATAAAACCCAATGTCGCTCTCTATGGCGGATTTTCTGGAATGGAAACTGCACTTGCACAGCGTGATCACAATGCCAATCCCACCGTAATAGACGGACTTGATTCAAATTCCAGCGTTGTCTATGCATCCTCGGGATCCACGATTGATGGATTTGTTATCAAGAACGGTGCCTGTGGCATCAGGGGCAGCAATGCTGTTTCCGTCATCGTGAGCAACACTATTGTTGACTGCAAAGTTGGCATGGATCTAGTGTCACTCCAGCCGACCAATGTGCCAGACAGCACAGGAACGCACTGTCCTGTTATAAGGCATAACGCCATATCCAACTGCACTTGTCCGGTTTCGGCTGAGATCAGTTCTTACGTGAGTAGGGCGGACAACTATATTATTTCCAACGACTCGGTGACATCCAAGGATGGGTTTCAGGAACCTGCCTTTGTTCCAGGGCAGATTATTGTTAGGATGAGGTCGGAGTACGACTCATCAGTTCGCGACGGGACACTGACAAATACTCAAACTAGCCGACTTGCCAAACTTAATGCCAAGCATAGCTTGCGAAAAATGGAGATGCTGCTCAATCATCCTGTGGACAGTTCTCCGCATTTATTACGCAAAAGAGTAACTTCAGCAGCCTCGACGAATATTGTTGATATAGAAAGCAGATTCCAAAGAACTTACAAGCTGACGTTTGATGAGACTGCCAATGTTGAACAGATTGTAAGTGAGTATCAGGCCGATCCAAACGTAGAATACGCCCAGCCCAACTATATTTACCAAGCTCAATTCGATCCTGACGATTATTACTACAACACGGACTTGGCATCACCTCCAGTATATTCTTGGGGACAGGTATATCCCGATCTGTGGGGTCTCAAAGAAATAGGTTGCCCGGATGCCTGGGACCTCGCTAAAGGCGAGGGTGTAGTAGTTGCAGTAATCGATACGGGAGTAGACTATAATCACATAGACCTTGCTAACAACGTGTGGACAAATCCTGGTGAGATTCCGGGCAATGGAATCGACGACGATGGAAACGGCTACATTGACGACATTCACGGCTGGGACTTTGCGAATTCTGACAGCGATCCTCTCGATGATTTCGGACATGGAACTCATTGCTCTGGCACAATTGCGGCTATTGGAAACAATACCATTGGTGTTATCGGTGTTGCACCGCATGCCAAGATCATGCCTGTCAAGTTCCTGAATTCATCAGGTCACGGATCAAGTGCGTTAGGTGCAGAGGCTATTTACTACGCCGCTTTAAATGGTGCGCAGGTGCTGAGCAATTCGTGGGGCGCAGACGGAGTCACTTCAGACCCTACCTTAGAAGCGGCAATTGATTACGCGTGCTCACTAGGGTGCGTTGTTGTCGCTTCGGCCGGGAACGACAACACTGATGTTGCCACCCAATCGCCCGCAAACTACGAAAAAGTTATTACGGTAGCATCGACAGACTATGAGGGAAAGAAGGCTCCATCATCAAACTATGGCAGTGGCGTTGACATATCAGCGCCAGGAGTCGACATTCTGTCTTTGAGAGCTAGCGACACCGATATGTACGGCGACGGCTCTCATACAATCGGCACAGACTATATGATAGCCAGCGGAACAAGCATGGCATGCCCCCACGTTTCAGGAGTTCTTGCGCTTGTCTGGTCACTACATCCAGACTGGACGTGTGATCAGGTAGAAGAACAGGTGTTGTGAACAACTGACAATATAGACGACCTTGATCCTGCATATGCCGGTCTATTGGGAAGTGGAAGAGTCAGCGCTTCGAATGCGCTGGGTAATTCACCCAAGCCGTATATACAAGTCGTAAATCTGGATGTTTTGGACAGTGGCGGCAATCCAAACGGATTGATCGATCCTGGAGAGACTATCACACTCGATATTACATTGCACGATTCGGTTCTGGACGCTACTGGAGTAACGGCCACACTTTCAAGTACGGATCCATATGTAACCGTGATGCAGGAAACCGGATACTACGGTGACATCCCGGTGGGTGGAGAGTCCGCATCCAGTTTTACTTTTAGCGTCTCAACATCAGCGCCTGTCGGGCACACTCTGAGTCTCTTGTTATCCATAACCGCAGACAGCGGCTACTCTGTAACTCGGCTGGTAAGCCTAAATGTGTGTTCACCAGCAAGATTCGGTTGGCCAAAGGGAATCGTACCGAAAGATATAACTCCTGTTGATATGGATGGTGACGGTCGTAAAGAAGTAGTTATTCTATATGATGATTCTAAGATTGCAATTTATGATGACCACGGAAATCTCTATAATAGCAATTGGCCTAAGGATTTTGCGCAAGGAACGTGCACCAAGTATTCAAACCTCACTTTTGGCGATGTGAATGGTGATGGCCTGATGGAAATCGTCCTATGCGCTGATTATAGTGGAACCGGTGCGATGTATGGAGACGACAAGATCATTGATGTTGTCGATCTTAATGGTAACGAGCTTCCTGGCTGGCCAATAACAATTTCAAACTGTCTTTTTATTTGTCAAGCAGCAGTTGCTGATATAGACCCAAGCATTCCTGGACTTGAAATCGTAACGCTTGTAAGACACTATATAACCGGCACCCAAGGCAACTATGCAAGTTTGGATGTCTTCACTCAAAACGGCCAGTATTTACCCGGATTTCCATTCTTATTTGATTCTCCATTAGGCCAGGGCAAAGAAACTCCCTCATTGCTAGAAGATAGAGGTTTGGCAATTGCTGACTTGGACAAAGATGGAAGTCTAGAAATAATAACTGGTAGTAACTCATATCTCTATTCCATAGACAACAGGGCAAATATAAAGCCAGGCTGGCCGGTTATGATTCACACGGAAGTTGTTAGCGATACTCGACCAACCAATATCGCAGTTGCTGATGTTGATGACGACGGCGAACTGGAAATAGTAATTACTGGCTATGAGGTCAATGATATCTGTGCTCAGGGCACAGACCGCATAATTCTCCTTAAATCGAACGGCAGATATTACAGCGACACGTGGCGAAATCTGTATTACGAGTGTGATGGAGGCGGCCTAGCACTCGGCGATCTTGATGGCGATGGCGATCTTGAGATCATCTTTGGAGCGGGCTATGAAGCGGATAATATCTATGTTCTCGATCACGACGGGTCTTGGTGTGGCGGAGGGCTTCGCCCAATCGGTGGTGTTCCAGCATGTGTTGGAGCCATTGCAGATCTTGATGGTGATGGCGACCTTGAAATATCCGCGTCTTGTCCAAGTAACGTATCAGCATGGCACCACACTGGACTCTATCTAGATGGGGCAGATCCAAAGGTTCAGTCCAGCATCAATAATAATTACTCATACATTTGCTTCTCATCAATGGCAGACCTAGATGCCAACGGAGCTACCGAGCTTCTAGGCGGCATATACGATAACAACGGTTATGCTTATGTGTGGGATCAGACCTCTGTATGGAAAACCGGAACTTTAGAATGGCCTATGCCATACTACAATCCTCAGCGTACAAGCTATTTTTCCGGCAGAGCGAACGCTCCTGCGGGCAACCTGCTTGTTGATCATATTGAAACGTCACGCCATACCGGCGCGCCTGGAGGACCATTCGACCCTTCATCCGTGCAATACACACTGAAAAATGTTGGCAGCACATCAAGTTTCACATGGACTGCGACTCCTTCAGAATCTTGGGCGAGCGTTTCTTCAGTTACCGGCAGCCTAGCACCTGGTGAAACCACAACATTGACCGTTTGGATCAACAGCAATGCCAACAACCTGACGGCAGATGACTACACTGCGTGGGTATCATTCAAAAACACAGCGTGTAGTGGCTCGGTGCGACGAAAATTAGCCCTATCGATAAAATATCCGGCTTTGTCTGTGGATAGTACAGATGACTTCAATACAGTAGGCGACGTAGGTGGTCCGTTCGATCCACAATCTCAGACCTATACTCTTGCCAACGTCGGGTACGGAACCTTATCGTGGTCTGCGTCCAATCTGGAAAACTGGGTTTCAATTGCGCCAGCATCTGGAACACTGGGACCGAAAGCAAGTGCTTTGGTGACTGTGTCAATTAACCTGAACGCTAATACTCTTTCAGGAGGTACACATTCAGACACAGTTACGTTTACCAACGTTACCAACGGATATGGAACCACAACTTGCTCTGTAGTGCTGGGAGTACGCATCAACAAGATTGTATATGTAAACTATGCCGCTACGGGCCCAATTCACGATGGTCTTTCGTGGGACACTGCATTTCTGACCATTTCTGAGGCTGTAGACTCAGCATTGGATGGCCAGGAGATTTGGGTCGCGAAGGAACCTATCCTGAATATATAAGAATCCAAGGCACCACTAAAAAGGTAGTGCTTAAGGGTGGTTATTCTGGAACATCTGACGAAAGAGATCCAAAGATATACACCACAGTCATATCCCAGGAAGGTCTTTCTACGAGTAGCGTTATTGTGAGCTTTGCTCCAATTTCAGTGGATGGCTTCACGTTAATTGGTGGATACAGTGGTATCGAATTTTGGGACGAGGCTCAAATAACTAATAACATAATCACCGAAGCCTCTCACTTTGGCATATATGGAAACGTGAATGGAACCCCGTCTGGAATGATATCCAGCAATATAATTTCGGATTCCGGCAGCACAGGAATATTTACCGGGGGCTTAGTAACTGTTCAGAATAATCTCGTCTGTAATAACTTTGGGCACGGACTTGGCTGTTTAGGCACGTCTGGATTATTGACTAACATTGTGCTGGCCAATAACACCACTGTAAACAACGGAGTAGCTGGGGTTTACAGCAGTTCAGCAAGTCTGAATGCCATCAACAATATCGTTGTTGGCAATAATAGGGGAATGCATATAAAATCAGATGTCACGATTCAAATGTCCCACAACAATGTATATGGCAACACCACAGACTATATTGTGACCACTCCCGACTCTACTGACATAAGCGTTGATCCATTGTTTACTGACAGCACACTTCGAGATTACCGCCTCATGCCTAATTCACCATGCATCGATAGCGGAAACAGCACAAATGCTCCGCCGCGTGACCTCGACGATAATCCGAGACCGCTGGATGGGAACGCTGATACTGTTTCGATAGCTGACATTGGTTGCTACGAGTACTGCAGGGGTTTTTCGTCCATTCACCAGGCAAAATCATTGCCGGACGGGTCTTTCGCATCAATCACATCTGCTGTTTCGACCGCGTGTTTACCCGATAGGTTCTATCTGGAGAATCAAGATCGTTGTCAGGGAATCGGAGTGTTAGGATCATGCCAGTCAACTGCTTTGGGCGTGACCGTCGAGGGCATTATGACAACAATGGACGGGGAGAGATTACTTTCGGCATACAACGTAATAAACGGTTCAGAATGCACTCCTCTTAAGCCCTGGTATATGAATGTGCGCTCGCTCGGTGGCATATCCACTGCCCTGCAAAACACTGTCTGCGTTTCGCGGCTGCTCTGGGACTCTCCGACCGATCAGTGGGTTACACAACCATTCGTCTACGGCGGTGCCAGCAACTCAGGACTCCTAGTCAAGGTTACTGGTTGGGTAACATTACCCAATGAATGCTCATTTTTCTTAAGTGATTCTATGCCTTTGCAAATAGATGGTGGAGAAATGACGGGAGTCTACATTGACTGGCCGTTCTCCACCGAAATGCCTGCCAGCGGCACCTACGTCGAGATTGTTGGTATCAGCAGTTGTAGCACAATCAGAACTCAAGACGGTACAGACGTAGTAGTTGCAATGATCAGGCCCGTGTCAAACGATTCAGTTACATCGATTGCATTACAGTAAAGTCGAACATCTTGTTCAATATTGTGTAATTGCAAGACATATGCCTGAGTAAAGAAGCGAGTTGGAAATCTCGAACACGATAAGAAAGACAGCGAGAAGTTCGAAGAAACCCAAAGTGGACACCGCGCTGGGCTCGGAAAGAGGATGAGAGAGTTTCGAGGAAAAGGAAAGCGGGGAGTCAATTCTTGGAGATTGATGCGGAATGGTCGCCACAACATTGATGACGATTATGTGTTCACAAACAGTTCGTGGAACTGACTCTTGCTCAAACTGACCAAAATGAAAGTTGCGAAAACCATCTATGGTTTCTGGTGTTGCACACATCGAACTTACATGTCAAGATCAATGTGATAGTTTTCCACAGGCAATCTTGAGACCGAAGTTGATCGTTGGCGTAACGACATCAATGTGAAGCGAGTTAACCAACAATTCATAGAGCGGTTCGTAATTTTAGCTCTTGCCCGACCAGATTTTGGGCGTGAAAATCGCTAAAAATAGGTGAATATCGACCAAAGTGCGCCCAAAACATCAGTATCCTCCCCAGAAGATTCCCCTTCTACTATCCTTATTTATGGTTTTGTGTTTGGATTTAGCAAAATGTTTGGTGAAATCTATAATGATTTGCTGACAACAAGGGGAATACAATGAAAAACAACATTGAAATAGTTCACTTCGACTCATTATCTGCACACGGGGAACAGGTAATACATAGTCTGCTTGGAGATAACACATTACCCGGGAGCTATACCTGGCCTGAACCGGATATAAGTATCGTTGATTGGCAGAGAAAACAGCAGATGGAAACTCTGCTGGCAAGACCCGATAAACATCGATCACCTGAGCATCTTGCTTTCTGGAGGTTCTTGTCAGGGCGACAGCCATGGGTATGGTCCAGGCGTAGCAGGGTTTGAAATCAACGATCAGAATACTTCCTACACAACTGAGATTTTAGGACCAGGTGAAATCCACAAGAGTAGTGAAAATATGGTTTGCATTAGGCTAACGAACAAAGGCAATAATCTTATATCAGGTACATGTCGCCTGCTGCTAAACTCCGGTTTCGAGCCGGTTGGAAACAGTAATAATAGCTGTCCGATATCAGTTCAACAACACTGTGAGCAGGAGATTGCCCTAAGTGTAAGGTTGTTGAAATCCTTCAACGAAGACATAATGAAGGTACTCTCATACAAGTCTGTGGCTGTGTGTGTTGAATTCCTGATAGAAGGACGGGTATTCTGGCTCAGTCACGAAATAAAACCTGTGGAATAACGACAAGGCCGGGTCACACCCCGGCCTGAAACACCCTTACTTTCATTTTGCAAAAACATAGAGCTGTTCGTGACTCTGACTCTTGTCCAATCACCTCCACCAAGAATTAGTTGTGAACTCTGCAATCAGTTCACTGTCAATGCCTCTCAGAACTTTGGCTCATGCTGCCACCAAACAGCTCGGCGATTGTATTCCAGGTTGACACTGAACATTTTCAGTTACTATAATACGTTACGAGTAGTTGGTAGGAATCATCATATTCAGCAAGAGTATCTACAATAATAAGAGGAATCTCAGGAATTGACAAAACGAAGCGACTTCATATATAGAAGTTCTCTGTTTCTAATTATGGTTACAGCAGTCGTGGTCGGAATAGGCAATGCTGTCAGAGCGGATGTAGAGAATAAAGATATACCGAAAGCTGTAAAAACGAACGACACCTTGAAGCTTATACCAAATACGACGCCGCGAGAGCCGAAGCTCGAATTCGATTGGCCTGCACTCTACATTGGTACTGCTTGGTATGAAGAAGGTCCTACAGGCTGTACGGTCTTTTACTTTCCAGATCAAGCGAGAACCGTCGCAGATGTTCGCGGTGGAAACCATGCATCGCTTTTAATGGATAACATGGAAAATGGGAGGAGTGATTACCTGGATGCTATCTGCTTTGCAGGAGGCTCGATCTTCGGCCTTGAAGCGATAGCCGGAGTGAATGCCGAATTGCTAGCAAAAGGTGGCTATGCCAACCGGGTCTATAAGACATCCGGCGCCATCATCTGGGATCTATGGCGAAACAATATGATCTACCCCGATAAAGAGCTTGGTCGAGCAGCTATGCGCGCAGTCCGTCCTGGAGCGTTTCCCATGGGTTGGCAAGGTGTCGGTTGTTCCCCTGGGTGCGGTGGAGGATTCGGTGCAGAGGCTACAGGAGAAGGTGGAGCATTCAGACAGATCGGTCCCACGAAAATCGCTGTCTTTACCGTTGTTAATGCCTGGGGAGCAATCGTTGACCGAACAGGAAGGGTTGTTCGCGGTAATCTGGATAAGAAAACCGGGAAACGACTCAGCTCTTTGGAATGTGTCGAGAAACAAATTTCCGATCAAACAAAAGCAGAGTCGAGGTCCAACAATACCACTCTAACGCTTGTAGTCACGAATCAGAAAGTATCGAACCTTTATCAATTTGCGCGGCAGGTGCATACATCGATGGCTAGAGCTATTCAGCCATTCCATACAATCCACGATGGCGACATCCTCTATGCAGCCACAACTGAGGAGATCGAGAATAAGAAGTTGGATGATGTCAGCCTAGGAATACTCGCATCCGAACTGGCGTGGGACGCAGTACTCGAGACGCTTTCAGATATTAAACAATAATGCGTGGATGAAGACTGAATTTGCTTCACGTCCTGAAATGTTTATGCTCAAACAAGCAGGATTTTGGAGTTGAAACGATTGTGAATGTAACATTTCCTCCACCGTTACCACGCAAGAAACAAGGTTAGTCCAAAACGTAGAGTGGTTCGTGACTCTTACTCTTGCCCGACCAACACCGATTTGTCAATCATGAGGAATTGTCAGGTCGGATTCACATATCCAGCCTTCGGTTTCGTCGAATCTCACATCCCACCAGTAATCGCCTTTTGTCATGATTCCTCCAAGACGATGATCGGCTATTATGCCCACACTGCCGACAGGCACAGTAGAGAATACAGGGTTGATTTGGCCGGGACCACGTCTGACGTCAGTGGAGTCTGTTACACTGACGAACTGACCGGCATGAAACCTGTATGACATGCGTTTGGGCATTACATTTGCCATGATAAGACCGTTGGCCACAGCACGTGGCGATCCATCTGAGGGTCTGTTTTTCACCACTCCGTTTACGAGCATAGTTGCAGACCCACCGCCGTCCAGATTGATGGCATTTTCGGCTCCAAGAGTGTCTTTGCAGAACGTTGCAAGCTCGACACCTGTCATACCTTTGCTTATGCCCGGCGCTCTGCCGTCGCAGACAACGAAGAATACATAAGTGTCGTTGAATGCAACTGCCGTGCGCGGATCATTTTTCACCATTATAGGTACCTTGGGATAGGTTTTGATGTTTCCTTTTTCAAGGATCACCTGGCTGCCTGATATTCCGGCTAATGTATTCTGCCATGTGTGCCCTATAGAGGTGGTTCCATCGGTTTCATAAGAATCGATTTTTGTTGTAATGCTGATTTGTTCACCATCAGATGCATTTTTAATGAGATCGTCGGCAGCCGAGCCTTTTGCGCACAGGACTATGCAATCAAATGGTATTATCATTGTACCCTGGTTTGTGCGGATATCTTTGACAAATCCTATGATGCCATTTGGCGGCGGGGAGATCATATTTGGTGTTGTAAGCTGCACCAGCGCTTCCGTTACGGTGTTGTCTGTTCCGGTTGTAAGTCCCATATATGGGTTGATGATACATAGCTCATTGTCTGCCGGTGCTCTATTGATTCCATTGACGGTCATCGACGCTGTTGTGTCCATGAATTTGACATTCATAGTTTGCGTTGCGTTGGGGGAGCCGGACAAGATCGTCTGTCGATCAGCAGTCCAGCCAAACGCAGCAAATATGTTTTTGTCGGTATTTACCTGAGACGAATACCAGCCGTTGTTTATACGAATCCCTCTGGACACACCACCCGGCAGGTAAAAGTCTCCATTTATGGCTGCGACAATCTCATAGCGGGGTCCCCAGTCTTTGCCGTCGAAAAAGAGAGCGCCGTTATAGTCTTTGTATTGGTCGGGTATGCTCTGGTTCGATGCCAATAGACCTTTTGCGAAGATGCAATCTATGATTGCGTTGGTGTTGCTTCTGAGCATCCGTGTCACAAACAGGTTATTTGGATCGGGCAGTTTATATTCCTGATACTCTATGCCGTCTCCGATTGTCGTCCATGCATACCCAGCCCGACAGATAATCAGGCAAGCTAACAGTATAAGAATGCTGCGAAGATGTTTGTTCATACTTTGACTCCAACAGAAGTAGCGTGTGAGTTAACTATATGCCGATCTATTTATTTAGTTGGACTGCCTGTACCAGGTCCAAATTACCTGCCACACATATCGACCCTTGTGCCATCCTGATCGAGTTCACAGTGGCGTTGAACCCAAGGTCTTTTGAGTCGAATACCGGATTGACTTTTGTTTCGATGTAATTACGCGCAAATTCTGGAACGGGCACACCTGCAGCCGATATTTTTTTAAGGTCGAGTATCAACAGATGGTGGTCTTTTACATGAATATCAGCTTCGGTCTTGACAGCTACACCCACCCCCGCGACAGTCGGCTTTGCCGAGACGTCTATGTAGCCAGTGCGCAGTGCAATTTTGAGTTCCGGCACGTCTGGATAATTCTTATGGAGGTATTTTGTCAATTCATCCTGGGCTATTGCTGCAGAAAAGCTGGTTTTGCTGGCATACATTATCTCCTGCGTTTTGGTGTTGAAAACGAGATCGTGGACAGTCACATTGAGTGATGCAAGCTTGACACCTTTTTCGAGGTTGACGTTTTTGCCGACTATGTCCAGCCTTTCCATTTTTCCTTTGAGCAGTTTCATAGGAGAGCCGGTGATATTTACTTCGTATGACTCAGCCGGCCCAAGTCGTTCTTGGAGAGCTTTTGCAATTTTGTTTTCAGCATGACGTTCTGCTTTCCCACATCCCAAGCATAACACTGCAATAAACAGCGCTATAATAATCGAAACATCCTTAGTACGCCGCAAATACCCATCCTCCAGTATTACAAGTTCATTTTCAGATATTATACTCGATTATGGATAGGTAATTGCAAAATGTCGATGTTGACTTTTGTTGAGATGCTCATAGAATGAGACCCGGTATGGCTTTATTCCCGAAACAAACCAGCCTATAGCAAAGAGTTGATCTTGTTACTTCGTGCAGCAGCAAATATCGCATTATCATTCAATTATCACCAACCCCGCTGTCGAAGCCGCCGAAGCAATTCCCAGCGACCATTCACAATCAATGAACAACATTTAACTAAAGTATACCGCCAATTTCATCACATTTTGGGCGAGTTGTTGACTTATAATTATGGGAGGATGTTTTCTGATGGCCAATTCTTTCATGCTTAGCAATTTTGCTTTCTAGTGAGGGGAAGGAATTTTCGATGTAAAAAATCAACCAAAACGAACTCCCTACGCTCAAAAATTCGGGTTTCAGGCTCAGTTCGTTTTGCACAAATGCCAAAAAAAAGCGAAAAGGCCGGAACATTCTGCCCCGGCCAGACTAACAATCAATCGCAAATACTAGAGGCTATATTTCTTGCGTATATATTGGTCGATTCCCGCAGCGGCGACCTTGCCTGCGCCCATAGCCGATATGACTGTCGCTTCTCCTGTCACGGCGTCGCCGCCTGCGAACACTCCGGGGATACTGGTCATGCCGGTCTCAGCATCAATGATGATCCCACCCCATCTTTCACAAGAAAGGCCGTCGGTGGTCGTTCTGATGAGCGGGTTCGGGTTTTGTCCGAGAGCGACTATGACCGTGTCGCACTCGATCTCAAATTCGCTACCTTCGACAGGCACAGGTCTGCGCCTGCCCGAGTCATCCGGCTCACCGAGTTCCATCCGCAGACATTCCATTGCGCACACCGCACCGTTTTCGTCGCCGATGAAGCGTTTGGGGTTGGTGAGGAGCTTAAAGATCACGCCCTCTTCCTCGGCGTTTTCTATCTCTTCCGCTCTTGCGGGCATCTCTTCACGACCTCTGCGGTAGACGATGGTCACCTGGTCCGCGCCGACTCTCAGAGCCGTTCGAGTGCAGTCCATAGCCGTGTTTCCCGCACCGATGATACAGGCTTTTTTAGGGAGCTTGATCGGGGTTGCATAATCTTCACGGTTGGCGCGCATCAGGTTGATCCGGGTCAGCCACTCGTTGCCCGAATAGACACCCGAGAGGTTTTCGCCCGGGATACCCATCAGCTTGGGAGCTCCCGCTCCGGTGCCGACAAATACTGCGTCGAATCCTTCTTTGAGCAGGTCTTCGAGTTTGAATGTCCGTCCGACGATGATATTGGTCAGGATCGTGACCCCCAGCGACTTCACATACTCGACCTCGCGGTCAAGTATTGTGCGCGGGAGCCTGAACTCCGGGATGCCGTAGCGTAATACGCCGCCTGTCTTGTGCAGGGCTTCGAAGATGGTGACCTTGTAGCCTATTTTGGCGAGGTCACCCGCGACGGTAAGCCCTGCTGGTCCGCATCCGATCACGGCGACTTTATGCTCAGCAAGTGTGGCGGGAGGGCGAGGCTCCTGCCGAGCCGAGGAGCCGTTTGAGTGCGCAGCCTGATAGTCTGCTGAAAAGCGTTCCAGGCGACCCACGGCCACCGGCTCGCCCTTCTTGCCGAGCACGCAGAACTTTTCGCACTGGTTCTCCTGAGGGCACACACGCCCGCATATGGCAGGCAGCGAGTTGGTCTTTTTGATCTCATTTGCCGCCGCTATGTAGTCCTTTGCCTTGATAAGCCCTATAAAGGCCGGGATATCAATATTGACAGGACAGCCGGACACACATGGCTTGGTCTTGCAGCTGAGACAGCGCTCGGCTTCATCGAGAGCGGTCTGTTCGTCATAGCCCAGGGCCACTTCATCGAAATTGGTTATGCGTTTGGCCGCGTCCTGATGCGGCATCGGATTTCTGGGTCCACCCTTGGCCATTATTTGCCACCTCCAGCCGATATATATGCCTGCTTGTCTTTCTGTTCGCTATCAAAGTAGAATGCCTTGCGTGCCTTAAGTTCGTCCCAGTCCACCTGATGAGCATCGAAGTCAGGCCCATCAACGCATGTGAACATAGTCTTGCCGCCCACAGTCACCCGACAGCCTCCGCACATTCCCGTGCCGTCGATCATGATCGGGTCCAGCGAGACTATTGTTTTCACGCCGTATGGCTCCGTGGTTTTGGCGACGAACCTCATCATCGGCAGTGGACCTATCGCCACTACCAGATTGACCATCTGCTTATCGAGTATGTCCTTAAGGGCATTGGTTACCAGACCCTTGCGTCCATATGAACCGTCGTCCGTGGTGATGAACTGCTCGTCGGCGATGGCAGCCATCTCTTTTTCGAGTATGATGAGCGATTTTTCTCTCGCGCCTATGATCGTAATCAGATGATTGCCTGCTTTTTTCAGTGCAGCCGCGACCGGCCTGGCGATGGCTGTTCCGACACCTCCGCCAATCACCACAGCAGTGCCGTAGTTTTCGATTGGGGTGGGGTGACCGAGCGGACCGGATATGCTGGGTATGTCCTCGCCGACATTAAAGCTGCCCAGTTCCATGGTTCCCCGCCCGACTTCCTGGAATATGATCGTGATCGTGCCCTTATCTGGGTCCATGTCCGAGATAGTGAGCGGTATCCTTTCGCTCCTTTCGCCGGACCATATCATTACGAACTGTCCTGCTTTTGCCGACCGCGCAATAAGGGGTGCGCTAATTTCGAGAAGCGTCAGCACCGGCGAGAGCTTCTCTTTGCGGACTATGGTGTTTTTTAAGCTGTCGGGAGTCAGGTCCGCAAGTCTGCAGACGCTACCGTCCGAGTGGTCTGTCATCGATACCTCCATTAGAGTCAAAAAGCTAGAAAGCTAGAAAGTCAAAAAGTTAGCAAGTCAGAATGCTGATTGCAAAACCGATAAACGTTTCAAATTTTGTCATTCCGAACGAATGTGAGGAATCTGCTTTGAACCGAACGTTGCAAAAAGCAGATTTCTCGCTGCGCTCGAAATGACAGTGTTGAGGACTTTTGCAATTACCTCACGCCAATATTTCAACCCTTTTCGTTTGAAGAGAGCTGTGCATCTATAATTTCACGGCTTCGCTCGGCATATTGCTCGGGTACAACCACATCCCCCCAATATCCTACGCTCGTCTTGAATACGCCGTCATACATAGGCACCATTTGCGATTCCAGCACCACGGGTATATTTTCGCCTTCGAGTATTCCCTTAACGATATTGGCCGTCATTTCATCCGGTGCTCTGAATACGACTACAAGATTTTCGCCCTGACCATGCTCTTCAGCATTCATAATCGTGCTCCCGTTGGTTTTGTCAATCAGATGGTAGAGTCAACGAAATACGCACAGCCTAACTGTTTGTTATCTATTTCCTGACTTTACTCTCATCATCCTGCCTGTCGCTTCAGCTATAACTTGACCATCCTCATCAGTCGCGCATGCTGAGCAGTCTATTATCCGGTGGTTTTCAGAGACTATCTGTCCCGCAAAGCGCAGTCGTGCACCTGTGGGTGCAGGCCGTTTCATACGGACTGTCATCTCAGCCGTCACAGCGTCATAACCAAGCTCACATACGGCGCGCGCCATCACTTCGTCCAGTACAGTGCAGACAATACCGCCATGTGTGATTCCGAGCCAGCCTTGATGTTCCTTGGCCGGTGTGAAGTAGGTGACGTATTCTCCATCCTCCTGCTCGAACTCCAGATGAAGACCGATGGGGTTGGACTTGCCGCAGGCAAAACATCCGTCGTCATTATTTAACTGCGAAATCTCACTCATTATACCGTGATTATTATAGCACAGTAAAAAGAATAGGCAACTGGGCTGCCTTGGCGCGTGCAATCCTGATCGAGATGTGTCATTCCCGCGAAAGCGGGAATCCAGTTACAATTGTTGTATGAAAGTGCAGCCTCTCTGGATTCCCGATCAGGTCGGGAATGACATGTAAGTTTCCACTCAGCTAATATTGAGTCTGCCTCGCATATTTTTGCACCCAGGTTGGTACAACTCTGTGCGTGAACCATCTCCGGCTTATGAGGTGCGTACTATGAGAAGCAGAATGGTCAAAAGCACAGCAAACCTGATGGACTTTCTAAAGGATGTCGATTACCCTGCAAGCAAAGACGAGATAATAACTCTCGCGGAGGATCACATGGTATCAAAGGATATCATGAGCAGGCTGGAACAGCTCCCGGACAGGGAGTATATCAACCTTGCCGATGTCACCAGCGAGGTGCCCGTCTAGCCCGGATTATGTGCTTACCGCATAATCCGGGTCTCTGAGAGCATTATTCACGAGAAACGTGAATAATGCGGGCTAGAATTCTGTGGCACCCTTGATAGCGGGATCCAGGCCGGGAAGCTGCGCCGCATATTCCGCCCTGTCGAGCCTGATTGCGGCTATCGAAGCGTCAATACGGTCCTGAGAATAGTGCTCAGCAAGATCGAATTTGGAAATATCCAGTCCGTCAACATATTCGGGTGTCTGGACCATCCAGTTTGCATCTTCGCGCCATTTGATCGTGCCCCTGGCGATGCCGCGGATTATCAAGGCCATCTCCGGTATCTGCACTCGCGTCACTCTCTGCAGCACACGCCTGGTCCCATCCAGACCATGCTCGACTATCTCTCCTACGCCGCCTGTGTTGAGCATATAGCACTCGATCTGGTCGCTATTGGCCTTGAGCATTTCATAGAACCTGTTGCAGTCCTCCGATGCTTCGCCGATCACGAGCGGGCTGGCGCTGATGCCGCGAGTAGGTGCGCCTTGTCCCTGCTGATCGCTGCCGGATGCGTCAATTGACTCACTGAGCATAAACGCAACCGCTGCCTGTTCGCATGTCAGCTTGCTTGCAACAGGGATAACGGAGTTGCTGCGAGTCATGAAAACCATGACCAGGCCATCGAGTTCATCTATGGGGGGCATGTTGATCGAGTCGCTGCAGTAGGGCATAAGTGCGCCGCGCTGCACCAGGCCATGGCCGTTGGCCGTTAGGGTCCGGTCGTCGAAATAGACATTGCCCAAATAGTCGACCATGACGTTTTCAAGGATCGCATCTTCTTGCACGGCCGCATCATAGAGCAGGGGTTGAGTGTCGGGACTGAGGTTCTCGGTCTTGATATAGAAAGCCTTTTCGCTGCCGAGAGCTGATCCGTCGCGCTTCCAGAACACGACATCATCCTGCAAAATTTCGATGCCTTCGCCGGGCGCAGTGAGATCATGATTGTGGCATGAATGAGTGGTCTTACCTGTTGCGGCGATTCCGAACATCATCATTCCGAGCCTGCGGATATTGCCTTCTATACTCTGCGCTCTCAATATCTTGGTTCCCGCATGCAATCCGAGCATGTCACGTTCTTTTGCGCGCCACATAGCCATTCTCAGGAATGCGTTCTTGGCCTCGCCGAAATAGTCGGTGCCCAGCACATATGTGACCCCAATCTCAGGGAAGACCAGCACCTGGCGGTCTTTTTCTTGCCACTCTGGGATAAAAACGACTGTCAGATCGGCTTCGCGGTCTTCAATCGGAGGGAAGAGGTTTTCCATCACCATATGCGCCACGCGAATACCGTCCCTGCGATATTTGGAGACGTAAAACGCACACTGCGGAGTGAAGTCGCTGTCCTTGCCCAATGTGCCTGAGGTATGCACCATAGGAGCCTTTTTCAGATATTCATGGACTGACTTTATAGTCTGCAGCGCGCCTTTATTGATATCGCGCTTCTTTTGGGTGTAGACTCCGGTCTCGACTTTCTCGCTGCCCAGGTACACTGTGAGAGCTGTGCTGAGTGTTTTGACGGATGATACATAGTTGCAGCTTCCGAAAACTGTGCGCCTGCAGAACTTCTCCGCGCGCATTTTTATCTCCTCGGGCATCAGGCGCTCGACATTCGGCTGCGCACCCAGCCCGCTTGCTATCTGTTTTATATCATCCAGAATTGCTTTATCCAATGGTGAACCTCCACACTGCTACATGACTTTACCACGTAAAACTGCCGATGACAAGCCAATCAGGCAGATACGTTGATGGGTAAGGACCTCCGAATCCTTACCCAAAAGCCAGTGCCGGATCTCCGAATCCGGCAATATAGCGGAACCCTTGGGATTTGAAATCCCGAGATGAACAAGGTTAAGCCATCAGACGCTAATAATTTCCAGCACAGTATCCAGCGGCTCGACGCACTCCTGCGGTATAGTGATGCGCAGCCCATCTTCCACATATTTCCATTCTATCGGCCTGCCGTCTATGTTCTGCACAGATTTCACTCCATTCTTGAGCCCCTGTACAGTAATTGTGTTTAGTGAGCTGTCGAGAATGTGTGCATAGATGCTGCTGTTTTTGCTCACGGCATAACCCCATGCCTGCTGCGGCAGATCTGCGGGACGGGTGGAGTAGATAGCCCTGCCGTTTCGCTCCATGAACTTTCCGATATCCTTGAACCTTTGGATCTGCTCAGGTGGAAACTCACCGGATGGGGTGGGGCCTACGTTGAGCAGCAGATTAGCCCCCTTGCCCACGACTGTTACAAGCTGCCGGATCAGCTCATCCGATGATCGATAGTTCGTGTCGGATGGAGTGTATCCCCAGTTATCGTTCATAGTGTCGCAGACTTCGAGCGGCCAGAAGTCGCGGCTCGGCTCGGGCATCGGCGACATCACCAGACGCCCCACGGAGTCATAATTGCAGATGTTGGTCATATCACGTTCTACTGCTATGAAGTCACATGACATGACAACCGCATGAGGCTGCTTGCTGCGAATGGTTTCAAGGGCTTTCTGACCGCGGTAGCGCCCGAGCAGGGAGCCCATGTCGAACCAGAACCCGCCCACTTTGCCATAATGCGAGCAGAGTTCATCGACCTGGCCCTCTATGTAGCGTGTATACTCGGGCAGATGAGGGTCGAAGTCTGGGAAATGCCAGTCTATCATAGAATAATAGAACATCAGCTCCATATCATCCGCTGCGCACGCTTTGCTCAGTTCATCGACAATGTCACGATGCGGGCCGGTCTTGGCTGTCGTGTGATCAGTCAGGTGGCTGTCGAAGAGGCAGTAGCCATCGTGGTGTTTCGTGCCGAAAGTTATGTAGTTAGCTCCCGATTGGCGTGCAAACTTCACCCACTGCGCCGCATCGAACTTTTCAGCTTTGAACACATCTGTCTGGCGGTCATACTCCTCGAACGGGATATTTTCTCTGAATACCGCCCACTCGCCGTGCCCCAGGATAGAATAGAGCCCCCAATGTATGAATATACCGAGCTTCATATCCTTGAAGTGCTCCTGATCGGCGGTGAGCGGCGGCCAGTCTGTTGGAAACGGTCCTTCGATAACTGTCCCCTTCCAGACGACCTCCGGCGCGGCATAATGCAAATCCGGCTTGGTGTAGCACCAGTGGAAGAAATCGGTGAGAGTTCCGTCGAATATCGCGCGCTTGGAGTTTGCCCAGGTCTTCTGGTCGCCTGTGGCGTAGTAGAGATACACTTTGTCCTCGAACTCGACCAGGTCAGGATCGGATGCGTTTATGCCCTCATCACCTTCGGCAGTGAGGATCGGGTTGCGCGGAGCCGGTCCCCAGTTGATAAGGTCCTTCGAGCGCACCATATAGGTGTCGAACCGCCATTCCGGAGTCATATGCTCCAGGTAGAGCATATAAAAATACCCCTCCATATATCGCAGGCACGGGCAGGCCGTGTAGTGGTCTTTATATGAAGATGCATTGGGTATTTTCGTCCAGTTGAGCAGGTCCTTCGACTCGGCGAAGAGGATGGTGAATGCCACATACTGTGGGTCGTTGGACTCATAGGCCATTACAAACCGTCCGTCCGCCCAGCAGACGGATGTGTTGAACAGGTGCTCAGTGGGTTCCTGCTCTATTATGAGCTTGTTCTCCCAATGCTTGAGATCACCTGAATAAAAGACCGTGACGTCATTCCAGTCGTTATTCTCATGGCGCGAGGCGAAGACATAGAACTTGTTGTCATGGATTATCGCGCATCCCAGGCCATAACCCTGAGCGAACTTGGTCAGGATATCGCCTGTCTCGACATCTTTGATTTGCAGATAATGCTCTTCACTCGGGCCTTCGGCAGGCCGGACACACTCCAGAAGCAGCAGCCGTCCGTTGTGTACCAACGGCGTTACTTCCATCATATTTAGCTGCATATCTGGCTGCTTGACCAGAGTCATTTTTGCTAACTGTTTATTCAATTGTTCCCCTCTAATATGCGCTCTCTACGAGCAGTCTCATGTGCCAGGGTTCTACGGTCGGTAACATGAATTCCTTGTAGCCTGAAAATGTATTTTTTGCTGTAACAATCGTCTCCTCACAAGCCATATCGAACACGCTTACCATGTCCTTATCCGTGCGCAGCATGATAGTCAGGTCATCGGCGATGTCGTGGCTGGAATTGGTGAAAGCCACGGCCTGCCTGCCATCTTGAGCTTTTCGCGCCCAGAGGTTGATTTTGTGATATGAACCGACATACGCGGCTAGCCTGTCTTTGCTAAGCCAGCGCATTAGCGACTTGATCTGTGCCGACTTTGAATATTCCTGAACGAACGTCCATGGATAATACCCGGCTACGCATACCCGTCCGCCCAGGGAGTTCTCATATATACCCATACAGCAGTCCGAGAGTTCATTGCCTGAGTAATCGATCAAGTGGGAAAGTGCGGCGCATGCATCATCGCGTGGGACAAGGTTTGCGGCTGGTTGAAGCCAGAACAGGAACGACTGCCTGCAATCCCGCCTGCTCCCGGCAAGATCGCCGTTTACCGGATGGTCGATTAGCTCCTCAATCCCATCGTGATCGACATATCCGTCCACATCGAAACCAGTGAGATGCCCGTATCCCAGCTTGTTCAGGCACTCCAGAGCCTTTGTATCCATATAGACCCCGGAGGAGAGCATCTTCTTGATCGTCTGCTCGTCCATGGCAAGTGCGCTCTCCCTTGTCAGAGCCGTGATCTGAGCGTGGTCGAGGCAGTAGGCGGCGGGCAGCCCGAGTTCGAGCAATTCGGAGGCGTGTGAGCCGGAGGTGCCGGGGTGATCGCAGTTGAGCCAGTCACCTTCGCCCGTGACGATGCTGTTTTTGTTCCAGCCGGTGTATATGCCTTCCGGCGCTGACCTGCCCAGAGTCCCTGCCAACAGGTCGTAAAACGGCCTGCTTTCTGCAATGCGTTCGAGTATCGGTTCATACTGATGCAGGCGGGAATTGGTTCCGGGTTTTGCGTTAACGCTCAGCACGTTGAAAGCCGTGCCTGTGCAGCCAGCCGCTATATGCGACGCAGCCTCCAGAGCGGTGGCATGCGCGCTCTTCTTCAGAGCCTGATATGGGAAGTTTTCGATCTCGGACTGAATGCATTCAACCCAAGGCGGTAATTGCGATACTTGGCGGCCTATATCATGAGACTTACCCGCCAGTTCATTCATACAGTTGTCGGCATAAAATCCTCCGCCCGGCCTCCAAAAGACAGGAACATTATCAGGTCCGGCGAGAGTCTTTGCCCACCTGTCGAAGTCATAGCCCTCAAAGAACCGGTCCCCGGTCATAAATCCCAGAGGCATGTGCGGCGCGATCTTGTGCACTGTTTTTTCAATAAGCTCGAACAGGCGGTTTATTGTGGCGCGATTATGCTCAATCCAGAGTTTTCGGATGTCCATATTGCCGCTGTTGAATGCGTCCGCCAGAGACTGCCTGGTAAATCGGATGCCGGACTCGGACTCGAATACGGCAAGGCATCTGTCGCAGAAGCAGCCGTTGCCGATGGGCATGTGGCCGAAACGGACATCATCGTCTATCCAGATATATTCCGGCTTGCACAATGCAATGGTCTCGTACAGGTGTCTGATGTAATCGCGCGAGCGGTCATCATTGGGGCAGAGCACTGCCCGCGACACATCCCCCTGGATATTGGTCATCCTGGTGAAGTCGCCCACAAGAGAGCCGGACAGGTTTTCCTCATGATGGCCGATAGTCGTAAGGATATTGACGCCTGCTTCGTAACCGCGCTCGCGTATTCTCGCCAGCCTGTCGGCGATAATAGGCGCGCGCTCCCGCAAACTTTCAAGCGAGAGTGGGGCGTGCGTGTCGGATGTGAAGAGCACTATGTCATCAGTGATGCCGTCATATCCGTCAAACAGATCGAGCAGATCGCCGAAGAAACACTCGTCCAGCCACAGAGATGCGCAGATTCTGAATGAGACAGATGATCTGTTGATTGTCACTAAAAACTCCTTCAAAAATACCTGAGAGTGGAGGGTCTACAGGCAGTTGCCTCGATTGCTACTTACCATGCGCCGCCACCACCGCCTCCACCTCCTCCGCCGGAGCAGCCGCCTGAAAATCCGCTGTCGCCGCTGAAAAAGTCCGAACTCCCGGAGTTTGCATAGTCTCCACTGCTGCATGTGCGAGGTCGAGTGGACATGATGCTGTTCCAATCACTTGTCGCTATGTCGAGGTCGTATGCGAATATTGTAGGTTGGAATGATCCATCATAACCGTGATACCACTTCGGCGGTTCAGTCTGTAGACCATCAAAGGCTCTAGCCCATTTGTCTACAACCCCGAAAGCCATTGCATATGGTAGGAACTTTTCAAAGTAGCTCTGTCTCTCCTGATACTCGATATCTGCCCGTTCCGCGCGCGATATATATTCTTCAAAGCCTTTAACTGCAAGAAGTGCATTTTTCCCCTTTTTCGTCTTTCGAGGCATGAAACGTGAGCCTATTGCGAGCATGATTCCGCATAATCCTGTGGCGAATGCCCATCCGGCGGGAATATCGATTGCTGCAGGTATCTGGCTGGAAATCACCAGCATAATCCCGCCTGCAAATCCAACAGCCGCAAGCATCCAGCCAGCCATCTGATAACCGATTCGAACCTCATCCGGTCTGCGGTTGAAATAGCCTCGCTTGACCATTGAGTCATATAATTTGCTTCGGAGCATTGGTAGATAACTATAAAACCTGCCCGAAAGTTGAGAGACAATACAAAAACCAAGGCCATTGAAGAGTGCTTGGATCAACAAGTTGTCAAAGCTGCTCAACTCTGAATTCTTCCTCGTTTCACTATATGATGAGGTTAGCCGGAGTGTATGCTCAATTTTGGTGGATAGAAATCCTTTGGTTTTTTCTGATTCGATCCTGATAATTCCGCGCACTGCAAGGTCGATAATTGATGCCGATATATCGCGCATATCGACACGTTCGTCTATCAGTGTGCCGATCTCCGCCGGGCTCATGCCGTCCGGTGGGTCATATGCTATCATCTCACTCTTGCCGGTGTCGGGGTCCCGTCCCTCTTTGAGCCAGAAAAGCCATAGTCCGCACAAAAAGAATACCGGCAGGAAGAAATAGCCATTGTCCGCGACGAACCACTTTGCCTCCTGCGAAAAGCTCGGCTGGGTTACGAGTCCCTTGGGCCAGCCAACGACTATAGTCATATATTCGCCCGGGTTGACCGCACGTCTCATCCAGAATCTGGCAGTGCGGCTGTCGGGGGTGTCGCTGAACCCGTCCGAACTGGTGGAGCCTAATGCCCCAGTGTATGACGCAGTCTGAATCGATCCGGGCTTTGCGCCGTCAGGGATTGTGACTATGCATGTTGCATTATTGATGGGCACCTGCCATTCCGGTCCGACGACATTCCAGTATATTTCGTCGTAATCACTAAAGAAATGCACTGCCCGCCAGAGCCGATATTTGATGACATACGTTTTCGGACCGCTGACAAGCACACCTGCGTTACCAATTCTGATATTGATCCGCCCGCCTTTGGCTGTCTGCTTGTATGTCTGTGGTGTGCCGGAATTGTCAGTCACGCCCAGAGTTGTTTCCCTGATACGGTATTTGTTGCGATATCTATCCTCTCCCGTAAGGGGAATGTCGCGATAGATGCCGTGGTGCGGGTCGTTCGTGAAGTCGGCAGTGATTGTCTCGGTGACGATGATGCTGCTGTCTTTTTGAATATCCATGCGCGTGTCATAGCTTGTGATCTGCCATGCCATCGCTGGAGTTGTGCAGAGTAGGGCAACTGCGATCAGAATATACTTGAATATCTTCATCGCTCCTCCATTTTGATGTGCGGTGATTCTCTCTCATCGTCCGCGGCACCGAAATATTCCTGCCTGCCGAACCCGAACCATCCTGCAATCAGGTTGGACGGAAACATCTCGCACTTGATGTTGATATCACGCACGACCGCGTTGTAGTATCGACGTGCATATTGAATGTGGTCTTCAATTTCCGTAAGCTGCGTTTGGAGGTCATGGAAATTTGCGTCGGCCTTGAGGTCCGGGTAGCTTTCGGCTATCGCAAAAATCGACTTTATCGCTCCCGACAGATCACTTTCGGCACCGGCCTTTTCA
Organism: bacterium; assembly: GCA_021371935.1. Classification (NCBI taxonomy): domain Bacteria; species bacterium. The sequence goes on along the minus strand of JAJFVF010000004.1, from coordinate 56,024 downwards.
CCTATGCCGTCGAGCTGAGCCGCCTTTGCCCTGAGATTTGCCACATCCTCGAACACACTTTTCTCATGAGAGGCATAACCCTGCACAGCCGCAACCAGGTTCGGAACCAGGTCATATCTGCGCTTGAGCTGGACATCGACATCCGCCCATGCGTTTCTCGCCCTGTTTCGCAGCGACGCTAAGGCGTTATATGTGAATACAACATACACGATTGCCACGCCAACTGCCGCAATGATTATATACATTCAGCCTCCAGAAATCGAAGATTACTTATACAGCATTTTTTTGAAGCTCTCTCTTGCTTTATCGACAGTCAAGCCTTCCTTGATCCTGGTTATCCCGTAGCTTTCGCATTCGTCAAGGAACTCGTCGATACGTTTTTCATATTCGGCTTCTTTGCCGTCCGTTTCTTTTCTAAGGATCGGCTGCATTAGCTTCACATATTTTATCGGTAGATACGCCTGCTTAACTCTGTATAAGATATCATGCGAATCTGCAACAGACATGGCTTTAGCAAACAGCCTGTCCGATTTGGCGATTATATCCGGTGAAAAACATGGGCAGGTCGGCTTTTCGCAAATTTGCATGTGTATGTTTTCGTCTGCGACCTTGTCCTCGAGAAGTGTAATGTATTGGTATATGTATTTGCCTGAGCTGCCGTAGAAGTCATCGCAGAACTCCTTGATTATGGCTTCGCCGTCCACATCCGGGTTCCATGAGATTTTGGAAAGCAGGTATGCCCGCAGTTCGCCGAGTTCGCTGTGTCCGCAGTTGTATGCGCCCTGCCAGAAAATTCCTTTGACTCCATTTTTTCTATAGAGCTTTGCGCTGTCCATAAGTTCGCGAAAGTCCGGAAAGGGCATTTGATAGTTCGAGAAGTCAGTGTTGTAGTGCCAGATGTAAAGTTTGTCAGTGAGTTTTGCCCAGCCTTTTAGGTCTTCTAGGAATGAAATGTTTGCCTTAAAATTGCATTGTTCATATGGATGCGTCTCACAGCATTCTATCGGACATAGCCTCACGCGAACGTTTGCGCGGGGTTTGGTGATCTTTGGAGGGTGCACTGTCCACCCGTATGCCAGAGTGTCGATGAGTTTATCGGGATAGTATTTTTCAGTTTCCTCTGCAACAGCATTGACAAACCTGAGCATAAGTCCTGCCGGGCTGCCCTCTTCCTGCTCGATTGCCCTGCACTTTGGGCACTGGCAGGAGCTCATATTGTCATTTTGTGAGACCGAAATAATATCGGCATCGGGATGATCTCGCATCCATTCAAGCACAGTCTTTTTCGCGATGTCCAGTACTTCGGGATTGGTCAGGCATAGCTGTGTCGGGTGCTTTTGTCGTTTGCCGTCGATCAATGAATAGTATTCGGGATGACTGTCCCAGTAAATATCGCGCGGCACGAGACTGTAAAATGAGTGAACGAATGGAAAGTATGTAATGCCGCCGCCGTATTTAGCATCAGGCTGTTTGGTAGGACACCTGAGGCGCGCTGAGAATATGGGATCATCTGCCTCGCAAATTCCGATACGTCGATACTCATATGCAGGTTTTTGTGTGGTGTCTATATTTTCCAGAACAATATCCGTTCTTTTCGGGACTTTATTCACATCCGCGCTGAGGAATCTGCATCCAAGCATTTCGAGAAACGTATAGACGCCGTACATCGTGCCGCGCTCTCTTCCACCTGCGATTACAATGCGGCTTCCTACGGTTTTGATAGTGAACCCCTCTTCTCCCAGGTCTTTGAAGTCGATATCAAGTCCAAGGGAATCGAGCGCCTGTGAATTACCTACGAGTATGGCCTTTTCGGGCACATCGGTGCTGTCCGGCGCATAGGGCAGGATAATACCCGACATCTGGTTCATGAACGACTTTAGTTCACTGGCAGCCCAGTGTTCTGATAGTGATGCGTTTTTTGCGATTACGATAGAGTAATCGGTTCGTCCACCCTTTATCAGTTCCACAGCCGCCGACGCCGGCAGTGCGACACAAATCAAGGCCGTTACCAACAAAACTGCACACATCCGCATTCCCATTTCCCTCCGATAGAATTGATGAGTTAATATTATACTATCATCGATTTGGTATTTTGCAATGCCGGTTGAGAATCTGCTACAATATTTTGTATATCAGTTGCATGGCCGACCGGTATGAATCGGCAGTCATTTGTTCACAGGAGCGATCATGAAGCTGTTCTGTACGTTGTCCATTATTCCTGCAGTGATATTGAGCATGTGCATATATGCTGATGCTAACGACCTGTCCGCGCGCGGCGATTCTGCCTATAGAGGCGAAATGATCTGGATTCCCGCAGGCTCTTTTGTGATGGGCAATAACGGCTCTGAGGGCTATTCGTATGCGGACGAGGTTCCCCAGCACGCTGTCAACCTTTCCGGTTACTATATTGGCAAGTATGAGGTGACGCGTGGCGAATATCGCAAGTTTATGGATGCAGGCGGATATTCAAACCCCGATTACTGGTCGAGCGATGGATGGAAATGGAAGCGAGACCGCACTCAGCCGCAATATTGGGATGCAGTGGAGGACTGGGAAACCGGCAGTTTTACTCAGACCGACAGCCATCCCGTGACCGGCATCAGCTATTACGAGGCCGAGGCTTTCTGCAAATGGGCAGGCGGTCATCTGCCGACCGAGGCTCAGTGGGAAAAGGCTGCTCGCTGGACCGGCGATCATCCGAATGTGTATCCCTGGGGTGATGAGTGGGATGCCGAAAAGTGCAACAACACCAATGACCACAACATGGCGGGCGGTGGATATGGAAAGTGTCAGTCAGCTCCTGTGGGCAGTTATCCAGATGGAGCAAGTCCCCATGGCTGTCTTGACATGGCCGGCAACGTGTGGGAGTGGTGCAGTGACTGGTACGGCAACAAATATTACCATCAAAGCCCGACAGATGATCCGCAGGGGCCTGAGACCGGCAGCTATCGAGTGCTTCGCGGCGGCGGCTGGCGAGAGGGCGGCTATGGTATGCGCTGTGCGTATCGCCGCAGTGAAGTCCCATATAACGGCTGGTTTGATCTTGGGTTCCGTGTGGTGCGCTGAAAATGTAGTCTGATAGTTTGATGGATTGATAGTCAGGTGGTCTATTAATTGACCGTCTGATCATGTTATCGTTTATCGTCTGACGCCTTCGCAATGATATGCTTGGAGGCGAGGCTTCATTGTTTGATTGATATATCGGGAGGGCGGGGCTCCCGCCGAGCCATACTCATTCTTCAGTGTTCGGGCACGATATCCGATCGCGACCGAAACAGAACTACTTCATCTGCTTTTTGCTTCTTCCCTGAGAGTCCTCAATCTGATAAAATATAGGTGATGGACAATTCTCAATCGAACATACGCAATTTTTGCATAATAGCTCACATAGACCATGGAAAGTCGACTCTAGCCGACCGCATACTCGAGTATACGGGCGCAGTAGATCCCAAGAACATGAAGGATCAGCTCCTGGACGGGATGGACTTGGAGCGCGAACGCGGGATCACGATCAAAATGACGGCGGTCCGCCTTAATTACAAGGCCAAGGACGGCAATACATATGAACTCAACCTGATCGACACGCCGGGTCATGTGGACTTCGCCTATGAGGTATCGCGCTCATTGGCGGCATGCGAGGGCGCGGTGCTGGTGGTCGACGCATGCCAGGGTGTGGAGGCGCAGACACTTGCCAACGCCAATCTGGCGATGAACCACAATCTCGAAATCATTCCTGTAATTAACAAGATCGATATGGAGCGCGCCGAGCCGGACAGAGTGGCTGACGAGATCGAGAGCGTGCTCGCGATAGACGCCACCGACGCAATTTTGGCCAGCGCCAAGATGGGGATCGGCACACAGGAGATACTGGAAGCAATTGTGACCAGGGTCCCGCCGCCTTCGGGCGACCCGGCAAAGCCTCTACGCGCACTCATATTCGACTCACACTTCGATCAATATCTGGGTGTTGTGGCGTATGTGCGTGTAGTCGACGGCGAGATAAGGCCGAATATGCGCATTGAAATGATGTCCAGCGGCAAAGAGTTCGAGGTGGCCTCGGTCGGTATCTTCAAACTCGATATGGTCTCCACTGATAGACTCGGCGCGGGTGAAGTCGGCTATATTACCGCTGGCATCAAGAATGTGGGTGACACACGGGTAGGGGACACCATCACCGACGCCTCCATGGTAGCGGACAAACCTCTTCCGGGCTATCGAGAAGTCCAGCCTATGGTTTATTGCGGTCTATATCCCACGGTATCGCAGCAATACACCGGTCTTCGCGATGCGCTGTCCAAACTCCAGCTCAACGATGCCGCTCTCACATACCAGCCTGAGAGTTCGGTTGCTCTTGGATTCGGTTTCAGATGCGGATTCCTTGGCCTGCTGCACATGGAGATCGTGCAGGAGCGTCTGGAGCGCGAGTTCGACCTTAACCTGATCGCAACTGCTCCGAGCGTAATATATCGCGTGCTCAAGACAAACGGCGATGTGCTCGACATAGACAACCCCAACGACCTTCCCGAGCCGACCGAGATCGACGCAGTGGAGGAGCCGTATGTCGATGCGACCATTATCGTGCCCAAGGACTATGTGGGCGTCACTATTGAGCTTTGCCAGGAGAGGCGCGGACTGTATAAGTCCATGGAGTATCCTGCTCCCGACCGTGTAATGATCCTATTCAAGCTGCCGCTTGCTGAGATTCTGATGGACTTCTTCGACGCTTTGAAGAGCCGCACGCGGGGCTATGCGTCATTCGACTATGAGTTCTCGGACTACGAAAAGTCACAACTGAGCAAGCTCAACGTTCTGCTGAATGGCGATCCGGTGGATGCGCTTTCGTTCATAACCCACCGCGACCGCGCCTACACACGCGCGAAAGTGTTGGTCGAGAAGCTGCGAGACGTAATCCCGCGCCAGCAATATGAGATCAGAGTGCAGGCAGCCCTTGGTCACAAGATAATAGCTGCGGCCACTGTCCGCCCATACCGCAAAAATGTCACTGCCAAGTGCTATGGCGGAGACATCACCAGAAAGCGCAAGCTCCTGGAAAAACAAAAAGAAGGCAAGAAGCGCATGAAGTCCATCGGCAGCGTCGAGGTCCCGCAGGAGGCTTTCATGAGCGTGCTCAAAATAGGAGACGACAAATAATCTGATTTAGTATTGAGTATATTGGATTGATTATTTTGTTGGTGTGTGCGGTAATGCCGGCCTTATTCCCTCTCCTGGGGAAGAGGGTTAGGGTGAGGGCGCAGCCTATCCTCTTTGGTTTATTATGCAATATGGCGAAAGGAGAAATACACCTTGAGAAATGCGACTGTATATAGTGTCTTAATTGCTAGTCCAGGGGATGTGCAAGAAGAACGCGAGGCCATATGTTCTGCTATTGCCAACTGGAATTCTGCCAATTCTGCTTCTTATGGTGTATATCTGCAACCAACTAGATGGGAACTAGATGCTACACCAGAAATGGGTGACAGGCCACAAGCAATAATTAACGATCAGATAGTCCAAGATGCTGACATTCTGATTGGAATTTTTTGGACACGGTTAGGTACTCCAACTGGAGTTGCAGAATCCGGCACTGCTGAAGAAATAGATGTGTTTCAGAAAAATGGAAAACCTATACGATTATATTTTTCGGACAAGCCATGTACACCCTCTGATGTCGATACAGACCAATTGGAAGCGCTGAGGCAATATAAAGAGAAGTGTAGTGCGAATGGGCTTATTGCTTCGTTTAACACCATACAGGAACTAACAGAACAACTGCAGCGACACCTAACTAAAACAGTTACTGCACTTGGGCGTTCTGGAAGCAATAAGAGTATCAAGGAGAATCCTGATGATGTATTGCTAATAACTCCAAATAGGGCATCTTCAGCGTACGCCAAGTTTATGGCCCAGTTTTACAAAGATATACAGAATACAAAGCCGGATTTTGATAGCTATGACCATACTGACGAAGCAATTATGCAACAAATTGATGTCGGTGTTTCTATTTCTGACCAGATGATACGAGCAGCAGATATTGCTACAGAATATGATTCGCTTGACGCTGTGAGAGCGATTTACAACGGCTTTGGACAGTTGCTTGACTTACAACATCCTTCAGATGAGTTTACAGGACACTATAAAGACAGTTGGTTTGATGGATACAAGTTTTTAATATACAGGTCATTTGTCGGTTTTATTGCTGTACTTGTTAAAGCTGAGAAATGGGACTGGATGGGAAAAATTCTTTCAATGAATCTGTTCGACCCAAGCATGCGTTATGGTGGATATGTTACAAATGATATAATAAGTTGCATAATTCCATCTCTGGACAATGATAGGAATAAGCGACTAGGATTAAATCATATATCAGTTACTGCAGATGTTCTTAAGGAGCAATTTGAGACTGCAACTGATTTACCAATAACCTTTAGTGATTTTGTTGCAGCGGATTACTTTCTTTTTCTTCGTTCAGCGTGCTTAGCAGAGTCCTTGGAAGGTTGGTATGGTATCTGGGCACCTATATGTTGTGTATACTTAAGTGCTCCAATATTTTTGCGTAAGTGTGAAAGCCGTGATTATCTTGGCGAGTTTTGCACAGCAATTGGCATTGACATGTCAGAGTTGCTGAGTAAAATTGGTCAGATCAACGAGCTTCTTTCTCATGCTTACCCTGGAATCTGGCGGATGCGTCCTTGGTATGATTTTTCCAAGCTAGGTACAATATAGCGTGATAGCGTGCGGTTTCATCAGACAGCAACGTATAACTCTGCATAGACCAAACCCTGCTGCCGAAGCCGCCGGACTATGTTGCGTTCTCTATATTCATAATTGCTGTCTGCCAAATCATCTGAAATCAGTCTTTACAAGCGTTGACCGTGCCCTACCGAAGATGGTATAATTTCCTAGTCGCAATGTCGACGGGTCGGTAACTCAGTGGTAGAGTATCGCCCTTTTAAGGCGAGAGTCCTGGGTTCGAATCCCAGCCGACCCACCAGAATGATTAAAAACCGTGATTGCAATAGATTTTGTGAGCGCGGTTTTTTTATTGGGGGCCCGGTTGAGCTATATCTGGCGCAACGATAATCCTGATGAGACAATTCTCAGCAACGATGATGTCCTGCGTATGCTGGATTCCCTTTTGCGTGATGAATCGAAATGGTGGGATTCGTTTTATTCCGACAGGTCCAAGCAGATTCCGTTCTTCATAAACGCTCCTGATGAGTGTCTGGTTAGCTGGTTCGACAGTAATCAGTTACAGCCGGGTCGAGTGCTTGAACTTGGTTGTGGCGCGGGCAGAAATGCAATATATATGGCAACGCAGGGCTGCAATGTAGATGCGATAGATATATCACCCGTATCAATCGAATGGGCTAAGGAGAAATCTGCAGAGGCTGGTGTTGATGTTAATTTCATATGTTCGTCTATTTTTGACTTTCCAATTGAAGCCGGCAGCTATGATTTAGTCTATGATTGTGGGTGCTTCCATCATATACCCCCGCACCGCAGGATGTCTTTTACCTCGCTAATAACTACAGCGCTCAAACCCAGCGGAGCATTTGGCTTGACCTGTATGGGTGCGGCGTCACCTGAGGAGATGGGCGGAGCTGATGTTACCGACTGGCAAGTTTATAGAGATCGCAGCATGCACGGTGGCTTGGGATATTCAAAACCAAGGCTGATGAAAATTTTTAGCCCATATTTTGAGGCGATTGAATTGCGGCAGATGCACCATTGCTCCAAGGGCGATCTGTTTGGCGAACCATTTCTTTGGATCGGTCTGTTTCGCAAACGCTAGATAAGGCTGGTGCTGAAATATCTCTCCACGCGGTCCGGCAGAATCGTAGCCACTCTGCTGCCTGGTCCAAGCTTTTTAACAAGCTGCATCGCTGCCCAGACATTTGCTCCTGATGACGTGCCCACCAGAGCGCCTTCCATGCTGGCAAGACTTCGGGTCGTGTTGATTGCGTCGTCATCGGTTACGGTGATGACCTCATCGATAAGTTCAACGTCCAGCACAGGCGGCACGAACCCATCACCTATCCCTTGAATTTGGTGCAGTCCCGGTTCATGTCCGAGCAGGGCAGCAGAGTTTTTGGGTTCCACGGCTGCAATCCGCACATTGGGGTTCTTTTCCTTTAGGAATTTGGCGACTCCGCCAAGTGTTCCGCCGCTTCCTACGCCTGCGCAATATCCGTCCACGCGCCCTTCCATCTGCTCCCATAGTTCCACTGCGGTCGTTTTGTAGTGAATCTCGGGATTGAGCGGGTTAACGAACTGCCCCATCAAAAATGAGTCGGCAATTTCACGCCTGATATCCTCAGCTTTTGCGACAGCTCCGGAAATACTCTCTTTGGCTGGGGTTTCGACCAGTTCTGCTCCAAGTGCTCGTATGATCTTCTTGCGTTCCTCACTCATATCCGAGGGCATGCATATGATGACCTTATATCCTTTGAGCTTACCTACAAATGCGACTGCAATCCCCGTGTTGCCGCTTGTTGCCTCGACAATTGTGGAGCCGCGTTTGAGCTTGCCGGTTATCTCTGCCTGCTCGATTATATATTTGGCGACCCTGTCCTTAACGCTGCCTGCGGGGTTGAAGAATTCGGCTTTAGCCCATATGTTGCCGTCGGCAATTCTGCACAGGTGCAGCATGGGCGTGTTTCCGACCAGGTCGAGAATATTATCGACGCATGCGCTGCGTATATTTGCGTTCAATTTCTACCTCCGGGTGATTACTACCCAATATGCTTTAGCCGCAAGCAGGCACTATTCCTGCGTATCCATCTGCGAGAATATCTTCAGTATTGCCGAAACCAGACGGCTGTCCGCATCTTCACAAAAACCCGTCATCATTCCCTCGAACCACCGATAAGCCGTAGCAGCATATCCACCCTGCTCATATTCCCATTTAGCAGGGATATAGCAGTATAGCCCATTTGCATAACCGACGAACGCGCAAACAGCTGGTGACATATCGGCTTTGACCGCCAGTGCGATATCCGAATAAGCCTCCACGGGCACTCCGACTAGATAGAAGTCATTTATCTTTGCCGCGAATATCTCGATAGGAGTCGTTTTGGGGACGCAGTTATTTTGGATTGCGGCTTTGAGATCGTTTGCCCACTGCAGCATAGCCGATTCCATGCAGGTTTTTCCTGCACTGTCCGCCTCTGCTATAGCCGATTCATACTTGGCTGTCAGTTCGGTCAGTTCTTTGTCTGAGACAGGTTCAGCCATAGGCATATCCACGATCTCACTGCATGTCTTGATCTTGACCGCGCATGCCTTTTGAGCATCATTCAAAAGCTCATCTGCTTTACGGGCAAGCATATTGCCGAATGCTTCCACGTCCTCGAAAGTGCCGGTTCCCCAGCCCCTGTCGCGGTTGATTATGGGGTCGGCGTCACCTCCGGCTCCTGCCAGGTACATCCCAATCCCGCCTCTGATATTGCCCAGTTTTCGACATGCCGCACCGGGGAAGTCTCCAGAGAAGAGCAAATTTTGGGGTCCCAGCGTGACCGCATGAGTGGAGAAATTGATGAGTGTCGCGATATTTGTGCCTGCCCATGAGTCTACGCTGAATGCTATGAAATCTTCGTCTATCGAGCGTGACTTGTCCGCCCTGTTATATCCGAATTCTTCTATTTTTGTCTTTGCATATGAGAATGTGGCCGGTTCCAGTTTGCCGGGCAGCGTGCAGACAGCCTCTGTGATCTTTTCCTTTGCCTTGGCGAGCCATTCGGGGTTGAGCATGCCCATCACTCCGCGCTGATACTGTGTGGCCGGACCGGAGTGAGTATGAGTGCCTGTGATCATAATGGATTTTTCAGGTATGCCGGTCTGCTGATGAATACTCCTGCGTATATCGTTAACATCATTGGTGCCGATACCGAGCAGGTCGCACGAGACAATTACGAGATACTCTCCGTCAGCATCCATCATCAGTGCGCGAGCCATAATTGGGTCATGAGTGCCCTCGGCGGGTTTTGTCCTTGCGCCGTAACCGGTCATCCATACGCCCGGCCATGGCTCAAGATCGGTCTGAGTTGCCGATGCTCTGAACAGCGACATTATGCCAGTTCCCCCGCATTCTCACAGACTTTTTTGATTCCATTTGCCAGGGCAGCTATATTTGTTTCGTCAGCCAGCAGCATCGGGTGAGTTATCCAGCATGTGTCATTGCAGACTTCCTCACAGACGGGGCAGTTTACGCCGGCATAATCGATCTTTCTGTCGTAATAAGGACATGAGAACGGGCAGTTGGCCGGTCCCTCTTTTTCCTGGAGAAACATGGGGTTTTTATACAGCGGCATTGTATAGCCCGGCGATAATGGGATTCCCTCCGCCTCACAAGCCTCGATGAACCGTGCTCGTGACATGCCGAGTCGCTTCAGGTCGAGCCTGAACGGATAGAAATGATAGCTGCGTCTTGTCATTCGATCATCATGCCTGGTCAGATGTATTCCCGGCACGTCCCTAAGCACATCCTCGATTATCTTCACGCTCTGCATACGCTTCATGGTCTGCGATTCGAGTCGTGTAAGCTGCGCAAGGAGTATCGCTGCCTGAAATTCGGTGAGCCTCAGGTTCGACCCGATCACATGATGCTCGTACCATGCGCCTGTCTTGGATCGTCCGCAGTTTGTGATGCTGCGGCATGCATCAGCGATCCACTCATGGTCTGTGAGCATAATCCCGCCTTCGGCGCTGTTGATATTTTTTGATGCTTGGAAGCTGAAAACACCGCAATGACCCACTGCCCCGACGCCTTTGCCGTTCCACTGGCTCCCCCATGCGTGGCAGGCGTCCTCAATCAGGTATAGATCATGTTTGCGTGCAATCTCCCATAGTCTGTCCATATCGGCGACATGTCCGGCCAAATGCACAGGTATTATGGCTTTAGTCCTGTCGGTGACCTTATGCTTGACATCTTCGGGGTCTATGCAGAAAGTGTCAGGCTCGATATCGGCGAATATGGGAATCGCATTGACTCGCAGCACAGCGCTTGCTGTGGCCATAAACGTATACGGCGGGACTATTACTTCATCGCCCGCGCCTATCCCCAATGCATTGAGAGCGGATTCGAGGGCTGTGGTTCCGCTGGTAGCCGTCACACCGTATTTCGCGTTTTGAAACTCGGCAAATTTGCTCTCGAATTCTTGAACTTTCTCGCCGTACCACCATTTGCCTGATTCAAGCACTTCAAGCAGCGCATTACGTTCCTTATCTCCATACACAGGCCAGCCCGGCCACTGGAAGTCGCAGGTTTTTTTCCCTCCGAAGATCGCGAGTTCAGACATCTATTCCTCCATCGAACGCAGATTGTTCCCAATAGTTGGTTAGCTTTTATGAAATGGCATTCCTGCACGGTCATGCAGGTTTTGAAATCGAAGGGAATTCGGACAACAGAAAAGAATCTTTGTATGACTTAATTTTTTCTCATTGGAATCGTCATATCACATGGAAACGATGCTGACGGACAACTCTAGAGTATTCGAGTCTGAGATGGGGACCCCTGAGAACGAGCTTGTGGCTGCGGCTAAAAGGGGTGATCTGGATGCATTCGGTGTTTTGTTCGAGATGAACAAGAATGCAGTCTATGCCTTCGTGCACAAGTCGATAGGGCATGCGCAGGACGCTGAGGATATCGTGCAGGAGGTTTTTTTCAGAGCCTGGAAGTCCATATCATCGCTTCGCAGTGAGACTAAATTTCTTTCGTGGCTTTATAGGATCGCTGTGAATCTCTGCGCTGACCGTGCGCGCCGGGCTAAGTCGCGATCAAGTTGTAGTGTCGATGCCATTGACAATTGCGACCTGGAGTCGATAGCGGAGCCGACACTGGGTCTCGAAGACGGAAGTGTGCTTCGCTGTGAACTCGTAACCTGCCTGCAGTCTCTGCCGGTAAGCCAGAGAATTCTGGTGGTGCTTTGTGATATACAGGGTTTTACTCAGAGGGAAGCAGCCGATATTATTGGCTGCTCACCGGCGAATGTGTGTTTGAAACTGTGCAGCGCGCACAAGAAATTGCGCAAGTTGCTCTCGCGCGAGGTGGAGTAATATGAACATCAAATGCTGCCTTGTATCGAACATTCTTGCTTATAGTGAAAGACTGCCTGCATGGGTCCGCCGCCATATCGATAGATGTGAGCATTGCAGGCTGGAGGCCGACAGATACGCGCGGCTGCGCAGTGCTCTTAAAAGCGCATCTGCTGACGATGAGACGTGTAATCTGAGCTGGGATCAGATGAAAGGCAGACTGCTGGAGTCTGATACTCAGCCCGCTTCGCACCATTGGGGTTGGGCATACGCATCGGCGGCATGCCTTTGTATTGTGATCATTATCGGACTGATTGCTCTTTCGGTTTATCCGCGCAATCCGCAGGATGCTCGAAGAGTGGCAGAGGTCCCAAAGAGCGCTCCGACAAAAGTTGCGTCGAAGCCCATGCCTAAGCCTGAAATCGTCAAGCCGGATATGCCCAAACAAAACCTCACGGTGGCGGCAGAGCAGACGCCGAAGCCGCGTCAGGCACGCATTCGGGTCAAGAGAGCGGCAGTAGGGGTGGTAAGGAATCGTCATACGCCGGTTGTCAAGCATGTCAGACCTGTCGTAACGCCGTCAAAAGCGTCAGATATCGATAAAGGCGACAGTGACGATCCGGTCACTTTGCAGGCGAAGCAGTTACAGCCGCCGGAAGTGCCATCGGAAGTCAGTTATCAGGCCGGAAAGCTGATGGGGCAGATGCTCATCAGCATATCTGAGAATGTACGTCCAGAACTGGTGGATCGCATCGGGGACAAGATAAAGAAACTTGTGCCAGTGGACTCTTAATACAGCGGATTTATGAAAATTCTTGGAGGTGACAAAATGAGAAGAATTTGGATAGCTGCCGGACTGGTCTTTCTGCTGTCGGCCAATTCGCATGCTGCAGTAAAACCCCAGGTTTCCAAACCTAAGCCGGTTCAAACGGTCGTTCCACAAAAGCCTTTGCAGGCGGAAAAAGCTCCGACATTTGTTTTGCCGTCTGGCGCCGTTCTGGATACGGAGATCAATCTTGCGGAAAATGACCTGCTTGGTATGGTTAAACAGGCTCTGCCTTCATTCGCGAAGGGTTTTGGTGATGCAGGCGGCGACCTTGGGCCAATAATCAAGATGCTTGATTTGAACGGGCTGGCATCCGCGGTGCAGGGTGTAACGGCATTGCGACTGACAAAATTCAAGCTCCCGAAATCAGCGGATTCGTACAGGATGATGCAGTTTTTTGAATCGCAGGTACCGCCTACAAAGGGCTGGGACAGGGTGCTTTACAGCACTACACTCGTAAAGGACTCAACCATCGCGATGTACACCCAGAGTGGCAAGACATACCTGGGATTCATGCTTAGCCCCAAAGGCAGTGACTGCTACGCAGTCGGCACTGTGGGCTTTGTTGATATACCGAAGATAACCTCATGGGCAGGCAGCGCTCTTAAAATAATCACGAAGATGGACGATGATGAAGACAAAGCACTTTTGAAAGGGAAGCAAACTCCTAAAAAGAACTGATATCTCGATGATCGTCCGGAACTCCATTCCGGGCGATCAAAACTTTATGAGCTCGGAAATTCCGTCTTAAATTCTCTTAACTTGTCAGCCAGGTCTGGTGACAATTCCACTTCCAAGTGCACCCCTTCCGGCAAATATTCCTGCATAATGACGCGTCCCTTGTCGTGGCACATCGCCAGGAGGTCGCCTCTGTCATATGGCAGCATTGCTTCAATTCGGCTCATCATCTCGCCGATGACTTTACATAAAAGCCGATGTAGATATTCCACTCCTTCGCCTGTTTGAGCGGACATATAGCATGAATCGGGAATCTCCGCGACGAGCCTCCTGAGTTCATATTGATCTTTCACAAGATCACTCTTATTGAAGACCGTGATGATAGGCTTGTCTTCGACATCCAGTTCCGCCAGCACTTCTATGACCGATTCATATTGCTGCCTGAAGAACGGGTGAGCCGCATCGACCACATGTATCAGAAAATCCGCTTCGATTACCTCTTCCAGTGTGGCGCGAAAAGCGGCAATAAGCCCGTGCGGCAAATTGCGCAGAAAGCCGACTGTGTCGGACAGGATAATTGAGCACTGGCCTTCCAGTTCGACCCGCCGAGTCGTGGGATCCAGCGTCTCGAACAGCCTTGCATTAGCTGAGACATCTGTTCCTGCCAGCAGATTCATTAGGGTGGATTTGCCGGCGCTGGTATAGCCGACCAGGGAGGCATTTGGGACCATCAGCTTTCGTCTGGATCGTTTCTGGACTTTTCTGTGCTGGACGACCCCATCAAGCTCATGTCGCAGGATGGAGATCCGTTTGCGAACGCGTCTGCGGTCTGTTTCGAGCTTAGTCTCACCCGGTCCGCGTGTGGCGATTCCACCAGCGCTGCCGCCGCCGATACGCGACATGGATGTGCCCTGGCCTGTGAGCCTGGGAAGCAGATATTGAAGCTGGGCAAGTTCCACCTGCAGGTTTCCCTCACTTGTACGGGCGCGCTGAGCGAATATGTCGAGTATGAGCTGAGTGCGGTCGATCACTTCGCACTTGGTTGCATCGCTGAGGTTTCTTTGTTGGGTGGGGGAGAGGTCTTCACCTATTATCACCACCGACGCATCCGCATCGGTCACACGCAAATACGCTTCCTCCGCGTTGCCTTTGCCTATGTAATAGCGCGGGTCAGGGTCATCTCGCCGGATATGCATCTCATCGACGATCTCGATACCTGCGCTGTCCACAAGCTCGCGCAGTTCTTCGGTATTGGCATCGGCTTCCCAATTGCCTTTAGGATCGATGACCACCAAAAGCGCTTTATCGGTTGTGCTGATCTCATTAAGATTCAATGGGTGTATCCCAACCATATGCGCTGGCTTCAAGCTCACGCCCGCCAATGGTGAGGGTTTTACGCCTTATAAAGCGGCCATTTATGTGCTCGTAGAACATGCGCGATTTATTTTCAGTAAGTACCCAAATAATCATGCCGCCGGTGCCATCGGATGTGAATCTCTCAGCAACCTTATCGAACAGAGCCTTACCTATACCCCTACCTTGATATTCTTGAAGAACGTATAATGCGTAAAGTTCACACTTATAGGTCGGATCGCCATCTCTCTCTGGACCCGCATGAGCAAACCCAATGATTCTGCCGTCATCATCGGTCGCCACGAATGTGAAGCAATTTTTTTCGGCCAGACCTCTTTGCCAGCCTTGTTCTGAGCGCTCATAACTCGTATTATCGAGGTATTCATCGTCCATCAGACCGCGGTAAGCGGTCCGCCATGTGTCAATGGCAACCCTGGCAATGCCCGCCGCATCTTCAATTGTGGCATTACGAATAAGCATTGTAGGTTCGGCTTTTCGGGAATTCTGATAAGTTACGCCTATCCCAACAACTCAAAATTTGAGTTTCATGCTCTTGATCCTGCTCACAGCCTCTGTAATTCGGTCGCCATCATTATCTCCAAGCACGGTAAGCGCCATGCGGACATATCCTTCGCCATATTCGCCGTAGCTGTTTCCTGGAATGACCAGCACTCCCGCTTCGTTGAGCAGCAGCTTGGCAAACTCCGAAGAAGTATATCTTTCGGGCACTTTCGCCCACACATAGAGCGACGCCTTGGGCTTTTTCAAGTTCCAACCAAGAGCATTGAGACCATCGACCAGTATGTCTCTTCTCTTACTATATAGATCGAGCATACTCTTATTAGAAACATTTTCCAAAGCATATGCTGCGGCAAGTCCTATCGGCTGGAACTGCCTCGAATCGACATTGGTCTTAAGGTCATTTAGGGCTGCGACCAGTTCGCTGTTGCCGACACCGAAGCCTATTCTCCACCCGGTCATGTTATATGTTTTGGAAAGCGTGTTCATCTCGATGCAAAAGTCTTTTGATCCTGGAACCTGAAGTATGCTGGGCGCACTATAGCCGTCATATGTGACTTCCGAGTATGCCAGGTCGCTGCAGACGGCAATGTCATATTGCCTTGCAAAGTCGACTACATCTCTGTAGAAGTCGAGGTCGGCCACCGCGCCGGTGGGATTATTGGGGTAGTTGACGAACATCAACCTAGCAGCTTTGGCCGTATCGGTGGGGATTGCCGTAAGGTCGGGCAGGAAGTTGTTCTTTTCAAGGAGCGGCATCGGCACGGGTTCGCCGCCTGCCATCAGTGTGTTGACCCTATAGACAGTATAGCCCGGGTCAGGCACAAGGCTGATATCCCCCGGGTCGATCAGTGTCCAGCAGAGGTGGGCAAGTCCATCTATTGAGCCGATCAGCAGCACTGTCTCGGTGTCCGGGTCGATATCCACGTCAAACCGTTTCTTATACCACCTGGCTGCCGTTTCCATGAGCGCTGGGCATCCGGCTTCCGATTCGTCATACCTGTGATACTCGGCCTCTCTTGCCACTTCACATAGCTTGTCCACAATCGGTTCGGGTGTGGGCTGGTCCGGGTCTCCGATCCCAAGGTCTATAATGTCTCTGCCTTCAGCCATGACCTTGGCCTTCAGCCTGGATATCTCCATGAACAAATAGGGCGGCACTTTGCCCAGTCTCTTTGCCTTTTTCAACTTACTAACTCCATTTTACTTCTATTTCTTTGATTCTGCGCACAGCTTCAGCCATTCTGTCACCGTCCTTATCGCCGGAGACGGTAAGCGACATCCGCACATATCCCTCGCCATACTCTCCATACCCGTTGCCTGGAATAACCAGCACACCCGCATCGGTGAGCAGCATCTTGGCAAAATCTGCTGAGGTGTAGCCCTCGGGCACTTTTGCCCAAACATAGAGCGATGCCACAGGCTTTTTCACATTCCATCCCAACCCGTTGAGACCATCGACAAGGATATCTCTCCTCTTTTTATATAGATCGAGAGTAGGCTGGTTGGACACGTTCTCCAGAGCATATGCGGCGGCGATATCGACCGCCGGGAACTGCCGTGAATCTATATTCGACTTTAGTTTGTTCAAATGAGTGATAAGGTCTTTGTTTCCGACCGCGAATCCGATTCTCCACCCAGTCATGTTATACGTCTTCGAGAGCGAATGCATTTCAATTACTACGTCTTTTGCCTCATCCGCTTGAAGCATGCTCGGCGCATTATATCCGTCATAGGTCACTTCGGAGTATGCCAGGTCGCTGCAGACCGCGATGTCGTAATCCTTCGCAAAACGCACCACGTCATTGTAGAAATCAAGTGTCGCCACAGCACCTGTCGGGTTGTTCGGGTAGTTGAGGAACATCAACTTTGCCTTTTTGGCGATATCCGTGGGTATGTCACCCAGGTCCGGCACGAACCCATTTTCCTCAAGCAGCGGCATCTGATGGATATCGCCGCCCGCCATAAGGGTGTTGACCTTATAGACCGTGTAACCCGGGTCCGGTACAAGGCTGATATCTCCCGGATTAATCATAGCCCAGCAGAGGTGAGCCAGCCCATCTTTGGAACCGAGCAGGAGCATTGCCTCAGACTTAGGGTCTATGTCAACGTCGAACCGCTTCTTATACCACCCGGCGGCAGCTTCAAGGAACAGCGGCCAGCCGGCTTCGGTCTCGTCATAGCGATGAGTCTCCGGGTCATTTGCCGCTTCACAGAGCCTGTCGATCACGCCCTGCGGAGTAGGCTGATCTGGATCGCCGATTCCGAGGTCTACCAGATCTTTACCTTCGGCGATGGCTTTGGCCTTTAGCCGAGATATTTCACCGAACAGATATGGCGGTATAAGGTCAAGTCTTTTTGCTCGTTCCACTGGCGTTCTCCTTTTTATACAAAAGGCCGCCCGGCTTTCCACCGAACGGCGCTCTTTAGTTCTCCACTTTCGGCTCTAAGCTAACCTTCAGATATCCACTTCTTGAACTCAGCCGTATTTACCTTCCCCTCGAACACTTCTTCGGCGGGGCCGGTCATATATACTTTGTTGTCGCCGAGCCACTCTATGAACAGGTCGCCGCCCCTCAGGTGGACGGTGACTTTCTTCTGCACTTTATTGTTGAGCATAGATGCTACGGCGGATGCACATGCTCCTGTTCCGCAGGCCAGAGTCTCGCCCGCTCCACGCTCCCACACACGCATCTTGATTTCCTGCTGGTTCATGACTTCAATGAACTCGACATTTGTCCTCTGCGGGAACGATGAGTGGTTTTCCACTTCCGGTCCGACCTTTTCCACGGGAACCTCGTCCACATGGTCGACGAATGTCACGCAGTGCGGATTTCCCATCGAAACGCATGTGACTTCGATCTTTTTCCCCGCGACCTTCAACGGTTCGGCAACCACTTTATCACTTGCGGTGCCTTTCATCGGTATTTCAGACCGCAGCAGTCCAGGCTCGCCCATATCCACTCGTACAGTCTGCACCTTGCCGCCTGTCGCATTGAGCTTAAGTGTCTTTATCCCACCCAGGGTTTCCACACTCATAATAACGTCGTTGTGCAGCTTTCGGTCATACAAATATTTTGCGAAACAGCGGATTCCGTTGCCGCACATTTCGGCTTCGGTGCCGTCCGGGTTAAACATGCGCATACGGAAGTTGGCGATGCGCGACGGCAAGACCAGGATAATTCCATCTCCACCTATACCAAACTGTCGTTTGCATGCATGCTTTGCGACTGCCGGCAATTGTTCTTCAGTTATTATTTCTTTAGCGCCGTCGATTACCACGAAGTCATTACCGGCGCCATGCATTTTTGTAAATTTCACTATTTTCTTCCTGTGCATTCCCAAAATTCAGAATTCGCTAATTGCACTGATAGGCGGCGATCCCCGAATCGCCGCCTAAATGTCAAGCAGGGACCTTCGATCCCCAATATTTAACAAGTCTGAGTCTATGGAGTCTCTTCTTCGGCAGGAGCGGTTTCGCGTTCATCTTTTGGTGCAAGCTGAACGAATTTGAGCGGTACCACCGATGCCATTGCATGCTTATATACAAGCTGCGACGGTTTGCCTGGTGTTTCGAGCACGACTGTAAAAGAGTCGAACCCACGCACCAGCCCCTTGAGCTGCACACCGCTGGTGAGGTAAATAGTGACGGGAATGTTGTCTTTTCTGACCTGGTTCAGGAACGTATCCTGCAGGTTCATCTGTGCCTTGTTCATTTGTCTAAGGACTCCTTTATTATTAATGACACCTCTGCGGCGGTTCGTCCTTCCACGTCAATCCATTGCACTCGTGGGTCGGCTCGGAACCAAGTGTATTGCCTCTTGGCAAACCGCCTGGTGTTCTTTTTGAGGAGTTCGACGGCCTTGTCAAAACCGTATTCTCCTCTCAGATAGCCGGCTATTTCCTTATAGCCAAGGCCCTGCATTGCGGTCGTATCTGGATCGATGCCCGAGCATATGAGCCGCGAGACTTCTTCGACAAGGCCGGTATCTATCATCATATCCACGCGATCCTCAACTCGCGCGTATAGCATTTTGCGGTCCATAGTCAGACCGAAAAACCGGGCGTCTGGATAACGTGATTCTCTCCTGGAATCCTTTTCAAAGACATCCGAGGGTCTGGATCCCGTCAGATCGTATATTTCCAGCGCTCGTATTACTCGTTTCAGGTTATTTGGATGGATTCGCTGTGCCGACACTGGATCGACCTTCGCGAGCATGCCATGCACGTATTCATTACCATATAGACGCGCCTGTTCAACCATCCTTTGCCGAAATTCTTTATTATCAGCAGGTATCGACTCGTCCAGCCCGTCAATAGCTGCCCGCACATACAACCCACTGCCTCCCACGATAATGGCGGGTGGATTTCGATGTGATATATCATCTATTGCATCATGGGCGAGTCTTTGAAACTCACCCACGTTAAATGACTCTGCCGGATCGGCCACATCGATCAGATGAAACCGTGCACGCAACTGTTCCTCGGCGGTCGGTTTGGCTGTCCCGATATCCATGCCTTTATAGATGGCCATCGAGTCCGCCGATACAATCTCACCGCCGATAAGCGCCGTCAGTTCTATCGCCACAGCCGTCTTACCCACAGCGGTGGGTCCGACTATCGCGATCACGCCGATCAATGCGTCTACCATCCTTACAAATGTTGATTATAAAAGTATAACATATCATCACAAAAACGCGAACCCCGCTCTTTGCATGGCACAAATAATAATTAGGGAGGAAAAACTCCGGCTGAGCCTAATATTTACGAATATGTGTGGAGGCATAGTATGCGCATCACGCAAACAGGTAAGATCAGTATTGGATGGACAATTTTTCTCTCGCTGCTAGGGCTCGTGCTTATTGTCGGCATAACTTAATAGCTGGAGTTGCGCATGGCGGATTGTGAGATAGGGTGACAACCGCTTTGCCGCGCCGAAGTCCACTGTTTTCATTTTATGCAAAAATCTTGTCGGAGCTAAAGTGAAATAAGCAGGTATCAAAGCATCAGTAAAGCAATATTGAATGTGTAACTCAAGTAATGGAGGAAACCCATGCACATTCAAATTCTGATCGCAGCTCTTGCAATAGCGCCTCTAGCTGTTACTGCAAACGCAATTACATTATCTGAACACGGTAAAACACTATATCATATAGTAGTCTCTGATGACGCAACCCAGCAGGAGCTTACGGCAGCATATCAGTTGCATGATTACCTCAAGCAAGTCACCGGAGCGGATTTTCCTGTTCGCAGTGATTCCCTGATTGGCCCTGATGAGCCACAAATACTCGTTGGCCAGTCCAAACGAGTAAGTAAACTGGCTTCGGATGTGGATTGGTCGGCTTTGGCTAGTGATGGTATTGTAATCCGCACGGACGGAGACAAACTTATCCTTGCGGGCGGACGACCACGCGGGAGCCTATATGCAGTCTACAGTTTTTTGGAGGATACGGTCGGCTGCCATTGGTGGACCGGAACCGAGAGCTACATTCCAACGAAAAATAAGCTGGATATACCCAAGTTGGATATCAAGTATACTCCCAAACTGAGGTATAGAGAGACATTTTACAGGGATGTGAATGAGAATCCGCTCTTTGCAGTAAAGCTCAAGCTAAACGGTCACTTTAATAACATTCCCGATGAGTATGGTGGGCATTATAACATCATTGGATGGTGTCATACTTTCTTCCAATTTCTGCCGCCGGATAAGTATTTTGCAGCCCATCCCGACTGGTACAGCTTAATCGACGGCAAACGTGTAGATAACAAACAACTATGCCTTACCAATGATGAAATGCGTGCCGAGATGACCCGGGTTGTGCTGGATTTGATCAAGCAGAATCCAACTTCGGGTATCATATCCATCAGTCAAAATGATGTAGATGGAGGCAATTGCCAATGCGAGAAATGCAAAGCCATCGAGACTGAAGAGGAGTCACCGTCCGGTCCATTGATCAGGTTCGTAAATTTAATTGCCGCGGATATTGAGAAGCAATACCCGGATATGCTGGTGGAAACGCTTGCATATCAATATACACTCAAGCCGCCTGCTTACATAAAGCCGAGAGAGAACGTAGTCATACGTCTGTGCAGCATCGGCTGCGACTTTGCAAAGCCGGCGGACAGTGACACGAACCGTGAATTTAGGGATAGCATGCATACATGGAGTGCAATTGCACCGCATCTGTATGTTTGGGATTACGTTACCGACTTTGCTCGCTATATACAGCCGCATCCGAATATGCATGTGCTGGGTCCAAATATCAAATTCTTTGTGGGCAACAAAACAATGGGGCTGTTTGAGCAAGGTGATGCGGGTTGTTCTATAGGTGAGTTTGTGAGGCTGCGCGCATGGGTTATTGCTCACCTGGAATGGAATCCGTCCAGTGATCAGAAACAGCTTACAAGCGAATTCCTAAAGGGATACTATGGCAGCGCAGCGCCATTTCTTCAATCCTATCTCGAACTGGTTCATGATTCTATCGGAAAGAATGGTCAACGCTTGGGCTGCTATAATACGGATCTATCATTCCTTACCCTTGATGTAATGAGTGAAGCTACCAGGCTTTTTGATGAAGCGGAAAAATCGGTGGCGGATGACCCTGTAATATTTCAGCGTGTCAGACGTGAAAGAATGACTCTGGATTATGCCTGGCTTCTACGATATAACGATCTCAAAAAAGAAGCCGCAGCCGAAAATGTCCCGTTTGCTCCACCATTTGACCCTGCAGTCGAATGTGACAAATTTATTGAGAGAGCCAGACAATGGAATGTGGGTGAGAGCAGGGAGTCTAGATCTTTCGAGTCTTACGTTCCTGAGCTTAAGGCTATGTTTGCAAAGTAGATGTCTTGAATCTCTTACAGGGTGAGGATTACTGAATCCTCACCCGAAGCGATCAGACGATACACCATACAACCATCTAGCCCGGATAATGCGCTTTTCGCATAATTCGGATCTCCGAGAGCATTATTCACGAAGAACGTGAATAATGCGGGCTAACCATCATCCCATCTTTCGTCCTTGACCGAAGCGTATTGAACCGATATAATTAATGTATACAAATTGATCGGAAGAGGGCCTCATTTTGAGCAACATTGCACGGGAATTAATCCCTGTAAATATCGAAGATGAACTGAAGCGCTCCTATATGGATTACGCGATGAGCGTAATCATATCGAGAGCGCTTCCTGATGTAAGGGATGGCCTGAAGCCAGTCGAGCGGCGGATATTCACGGCTATGAACGACCTTCACATTGGGCCGTCCGCGCAGCACAGAAAGTCCGCCAAGATCACCGGTGAAGTCATGGGTAACTATCATCCGCACGGTGATGTGGCCATCTACATGACCATGGTCCGAATGGCGCAGGACTTCAACTCGCGTTATCCTATGATCGACGGCCAGGGGAATATGGGCTCGATCGACCCCGATCCACCGGCGGCTATGCGATATACCGAGATGAGGATGTCGCCTTACGCGGTCGAATTGCTTGATGACCTGGAAAAGGACACGGTCGACTGGACGGACAACTACGACCAGACCCGCATGGAACCGCTTGTCCTGCCCGGCAAGTTTCCGAACCTGCTGGCCAATGGCGCTCTCGGAATTGCGGTCGGCATGGCGACCAAGATACCGCCGCACAATCTCACCGAGCTTTGTGATGGCCTCAGCTATCTGGCGGATAATCCCGATGCAAGTGTTGAGCAGCTCATGCAGTTTGTTAAGGGTCCCGACTTCCCGACATCGGGTCTGATCCTGGGCACCAAGGGCATTCGCAGCGCATATGAGACCGGCCGTGGGCAGGTAGTGATGCAGGCCGAAACCAACATTGAGGTTCTGGAGGGCGGCAAGTCTGCAATTGTGGTCACCGAACTGCCGTATCAGTGCTACAAAAAGCCTTTAATTGATAAGATTGCCCAGCTTGCGAAAGAACGCAAGATCGACGGCATCACCGATATTTTTGATTATTCGGATCGCACCGGAATCAGGATCCAGATAGAGCTAAAGCGCGACGCTCATCCGCGCAAGGTCCTCAACTTCCTGCTCAAACATACCGATCTGCGCAAGACATTCGGCGTGATAATGCTGGCTCTGGTCGACGGCACTCCGAGAATTCTCACATTGAAGCAGGTGATGCAGCACTATATCGATCACCGCGTCGACGTGATAGTCCGCCGCACCAAGTTCGACCTGCGTGCTGCGCTGCGCAGGGCGCATATTCTTGAGGGTTTGCGCATAGCGCAGGACCACCTGGACGAGATAATCAAGATTATCCGTGCGTCTGCAAACAGTGAGATCGCACGAAACGAATTAATGAACCGTTTCGGTCTCTCGCAGATCCAGGCCGAAGCGATACTCAATATGCAGCTTCGTCAGCTTACAGCTTTGGAACGCGACAAGATCGAGGAAGAATATAAGGAACTGCTCAAAAAGATTGCGGCTCTCGAAGACCTGCTCTCCGATCCGCAAAAGATTCTCGATGTAATCAAGACCGACCTCAAATATCTAAAGGACAAATACGGTGACGCGCGCAAGACCCGCATCGTATCGATGGAAGCCAACGAGATCGGCGATGAGGACATTATTCCCGACGAGGAAACGATCATCACCATCACCCGCGACGGCTACATCAAGCGTGTCCCTATCGATACATATCGCGCGCAAAAGCGGGGCGGCAAGGGTATAATCGGCGCAACCGCCAAGGAAGAGGACAAGATGGCCCATCTGTTTGTGGCCACCACTCATCATTACATCCTCTTCTTCACGGACCGAGGCCGGGTCTATAGGCTCAAGGCGTATGAGATTCCGCAGACCTCGCGTCAGGCCATGGGCACTGCGATTATCAACCTGATCTCCATAGAACCGGGTGATAAGATAACCGCCACAATCGCTGTACGCAATATGGAACAGCAGGGCTATATGGTCATGGCCACCGAGTTGGGCGAGGTCAAGAAGACCGATCTTGCCGAATTCCATAACCTGCGCTCGAACGGCCTGCGGGCATTCGATATCGAGGAGGGCGACTCCCTGAAATGGGTCGATATCTCCAACGGTGATAACGAAGTGGTGCTGGTTACTGCAATGGGTATGTCCATACGCTTCCATGAGCAGAATTTGAGGAGCGCGGGACGTGCTGCAGGCGGTGTGAGAGGAATCAAGCTCAACGCCGATGATAAAGTTGTCGGCATGACACTTGCCCGCGAGGGTGAACTGCTCGTTGCCACTGAAAAGGGATTCGGCAAGCGCACTCCTCTGGAGCAATATCGCAAACAGACCAGGGGCGGCAAAGGCATCAAGACAATGAACCTGAGCGAGAAGACCGGGCGCATTGTTGAGACAGCCGTGGTCGATGATACTGACAAGATAGTGATTATCACTATGCACGGGATCATGCTCAAGATAAGGGTTTGTGAGATTCGCTCATGCGGGCGCAGCACTCAAGGTGTAAAGCTCATCAACCTCACTCATGGCGATTCGGTGAGCAGCCTTGCACGGATACCCAAAGCTGAGGCTCCTGAGGAAACGCTCAAGCCCAAGCCTAAGCCTAAGAAGTCGAAAGCCGACCTTGTGGATGATATGGAAGAGGATGTCATCGAAGAGGTCGATGATATTGAAGAAGAGGGTTCTGAAGAAGAATCCGAAGAATAAACGATAGAATCAAGAGGCCGCCTCAAGGTGTTTATTTGGGGCGGCCTTTATTTTGGTGTTTCGGAAATGAATTCCCGAAACACCAAAATGGAGTATCGGGTGTCAGGAATGGCTGAAACGGAAGAATGAGCAACCGACAACACAGGTTAATCGTCATTATTGGAGCATTGATACTCCTTATAATAATTATGTCAGGTGTTCCAGCGCACGCAGATGCGTGTGCACCTCTGATAATGCTCGTCTGGCCGGAGTCGTGGTTATTCCTGGTCTTAATTATTCCAATTGAGATTGTGGTTGGATTACGTGTTCTCACTACTGCCCGGACAACAACAGTGAAAACAGTAATAGCAGCCAACATCGTTTCGACATTGTTCGGGATTCCGCTCACATCATTGGTATTTTATTTTTTTGGAACGACCATAATGAATGTGCTAGGTGTTCCGGGCGCTATAGACTGGACAAAGCTACCTCTGATGCAAAAAATCATGATGACTATAACACTAAACAATCTGCTGCATTTACCTTTTAGTGAGTGGTCTTTGCCTTGCATGATTTCGGCAATGGTTCTGTGCATTCCATTCTTTTTTGTCTCGGTTTGGTTGGAATATTCAGTAGGACGCAGGTTATTGGGCAAAGAGCAAAAGGGATCGGTGTGCAGATGGGCATGGATAGCTAACGCTTGTTCTTACACATTTATTCTAATCGTTCTTGGGATACGGTTGTTGTGGACGTTGATTTCCGGCTGATATACAGGCTATTTCCACTAAACTGAAGTCACTAAGCAATTTACGCTATGTAAATTGCACGTCTCGGTCTGAATTACGTATCTCTGATACAAGTTCAAGGCCGTGATTTACTTAGTTGATGTTGTCTCAAACTCACCTGTTCTGATATACTTCTAGTTGTTATGAAAGCTAATGATGCAATCTGCGGTCCCAAATCCGACCCGACTCTCTTTTCCAGGGTAAGCCAACTCGTAGCGACCAGCGAATCGCTTGATGAGGTTTTGCAGTATATTATTGAGGAAGCTGTTCTCATCTGCGATGCAGACAGAGGTTTTCTGGCGACTGCCGACCATGAACGCGGCGAGCTTGATGTTCGCTATACTGCAGGCATCAGTTGGACTGAAGAGGTCAGGCTTGGTAGGCTCAAGGTGGCCGAGGGTACTGGCCGAGGCATCACCAGCTATGTTGCGGCGAATGGTAAGCCATACCGCTCCTCAGATGTGCTCAAGGACCCATACTATCGAAAATACTTCGATGATGTGCGCAGTGAAGTTGCCGTGCCGTTGATCGACAAGGACGGCCGCACGCGAGGTGTGATAAACATTGAGAGCACTCATTCGGACGCATTTGACGAGCGACATGAGGCGACTCTGCTGGGTCTGGCTAATCTGGCGGCGATAGCGATCACTGTCGCCGAGCTTCGGGCCCGTGAGGCTGCGCTTATCCAGATAGGAAAAGAACTCAACGGTCTCTCGGACATGGGTGCCATTCTGCAAAAGGTGATCGAAGTAGCTGCAGAGGCTTTGAAGTTTGAGGACTGCTCGCTCTTTTTGTATGACCGAGCTTCGAGCAAACTGATATTGAGGGCTTCCCGCGGTCCTTTGGGCAAGAAGATAGGCGAGGCGTCCTATGATGTCGGTGAAGGCCTGACCGGTTGGACTGCTGAGCAGCAGCAGCCAATACGTGTGCAGAACCCCAAGAAAGACCCCCGCTGGCGAGGACGTTTCGAGGAACTGCCCGCGAGAGATTTAGGCGCGTTTATGGCGGTGCCTATCAATAGTCACAGTGGAATCCTGGGCGTGCTCAGGGTCCAGAGGAAGAAGAGCCCGTATAAGTGGTTTCCGAATGATTTTACAGAGGACGATGAGCGCGCTCTCTCGACCATATCTGTCCAGCTCGGCATCGCGCTGGACAATGCCCGTTTGCTCGACCAGCTCGTCAAAACGGAGCGTATGGCTGCCTGGGGCGAGATGTCCGCGCGTTCGGCTCATATGATCGGAAACCGTGTCTTTGCGATTAAGGGCGATGTCAACGAACTGGAATATTTGCTCCAGCAGGTCAAAATTGACGCGGGAGCTTCTCTCAAGCTCTCGGAGAGTATCAAGAAGGGCATCTTTTTGCTTGAGGAGATACTCAACGAGTTCCGCGAGTTCGTGAAGGCCACTCAGCTCGATTTGGAAGAGGTAGATATAAACGCTCTGGTGATGGAGGCAATTGAGGAAGGTTTCCCGAAGAGGTCAAAGACGAAGCTCAAGAAGAAACTTGCGCAGGATTTACCGGTGGTGATGGCCGACCCAAAGAAACTGATGCGGTGTTTCACTGAGTTGATGGAGAACTCGGTAAACTTCATGCCCGACGGCGGCGAGATAAAGATCACGACCGGTTTTGCCGACGCGAAGAGCAAGAAATGGCTCAGGCCGAACAAGCAGGGCGGCAATTATGTTCAGATTACGTTTGACGACAAGGGTCCAGGTGTGCCGACGGATCAGAAGCCGAAGATATTCGATCCGTTCTATACTTCCCGTGCCAAAGGGATGGGTCTGGGTCTATCGATAGTGAAGGGGATCGTGGATGCACATGACGGCGTCATATTTGAGAGCGGCAGGCCCGGCAAAGGCGCCAAATTCAGCATCCTGGTCCCATACGAACCTTAAGTAAATACTCAATAAGATACTCAATACAAAATCTCAAATACTAAATTGAAGGGTGTTCTCAATGTGCAAAATACTTGTGATAGATGATGAAGAGGCTGTCCGCCAGGTTGTCAAACGCAGGCTCGAGCGGGACGGATATTCAGTGGATACTGCCGACTCCCAGGAAGCGGGAATAAATGCAATCGTGTCGAAGAACCCGCCGTATGACATAGTGGTGACCGATATGGTGATGGAGTCACCGTCGAGCGGTCTTGAAATGCTGCAGGCAGCGCTTTCGCATGATGTATTTACCGAGGTGATCGTGCTTACGGCTTACGGCAACGTTGCCAATGCGGTCGAGTGTATGAAGCGCGGCGCGTTCGATTATGTGGAGAAGAATATTCCGGGTGTGGACGTTTTCGAGATACTCTCGCTCAAGGTCTCTCAGGCTTTGGAGAGGCGCAAGATGTCTCTTGCCACACTCAGAAAGATCGAGCAATATACGAAGGATTGATTTTGCGTCTATTAATGCGAAGCCGAGTCTTGTTCTGTAATCTGCTGTTGTGCATGGTCTGCGCAACAGCAGTTTTTGCGACCGATCTGACTGTTTTTGTTGTGTCGGACACGCATTTTATCAAGGATGCGGTTGACTGCAATCTCTGCCGGGCAGGTGTAAAGGCAATGAATAGTCTGCCGGGCACTCCATATCCTATGAAATTTGGGAATGCGACGGTTGCGATACCCAGCGCAGTGCTTGTCTGCGGTGATTTATGTGATGGCGGTTCAAAGAAGACGGGTTATGCCGCCGATTTGCCGGAGCCTGATATCAGTGTCAATTATCAAGATGAATGGAACTGGTTTGATTACTGCTTTCCGCTTAATGGCGCACCGGATGACTATAATCGCTTGAAATATCCCACATACGCCACCGCCGGCAACCACGACTGGTGGCGCTACGCCGGTTGCCGCCAAGGCACTTCAGACTATGTGGTCGATCAGCTCAAATCCCGCTACTCGCCTATGTGTGAGGTTATGGATGGCAATGTCTGTTATTCGTCTGACCTTGATGGAATCCACTTTGTCTCTTTGGGACGCTATCCTGACAAGTATGTGCGGAAATGGCTTAGCTCCGACCTTGAAAGAGTCGGCAAAGACATGCCCATTGTCCTCTTTCAGCACTATGATTTCAAAACCAAGAGCGGTGAAAAGTGGTGGAAGGATAGCGATCGCAAATCCCTGGCCGATATCATCAACGGCTATAAGATAATCGCTATATTGCATGGTCACTCGCATGCAGCATGCCACTACAAATGGAACGGCTATGACATATATGACGACGGCACACTCGGCAAGAAGGGCGACATCGGCATTATGCACATAACCGATCTATATGTTGATTATGCACAGTACAGGGTTACCTCTGATGCCGCCGGCAACTTGAGGGGTGGAAAGTGGAAGTGGTCATACCGCAAGTTGCGCTAATCGCCTCTCTATTTGCTGATAAGCGAGAGGAATTCCGATCTTGTCGCCACAGAGTCGTGCATACTTCCCAACACGGACGATGTAGTCATCAGTGAGTTTTGTTTTTCGACTCCGCGCATCATCATACACAGATGCCTCGCCTCTATTACGACTCCCACACCTTCCGCGTCGATTGAATCTTTTACGGCACGCGCGATCTGATTGGTGAGTCTTTCCTGTATTTGAAGTCTTCTGGCGAAGCAATCGACAATACGTGCAATCTTGCTGACTCCTATGACGTTGTTTTTCGATATATAGCCCACATGGCAGCGCCCGAAGAACGGCAGCATATGGTGTTCGCACATACTGTAGATTTCGATATCCCGCACCACGATCATATTATTTGTGGCCTGTGTAAAGACAGCGCCTTTGATTATGTCTTCGATCTTCAGGTTGTATCCCTTGAACAGGAATTTATATGCTTCGGCGACTCTCTTGGGTGTATCGAGCAGACCCTCGCGTTCGGGGTCTTCGCCTATCTCCATAAGCAGTTCTCTGACCAGATGTTCAACTTTCTCCTGGTTCAATTGCAATTTCCTTTCTATAACTCGCGTGATATTTTCACGCTAACGGTCCTTGCGAATTTAAGAGCCGCAGGCTTTGCAACACTCACGTCCACTTTTTCGACCATATCGAAGCCCAGACAGACTTGGGCGATATCTTCGGCCAGCGCCTCGATCAGATGACGAGATGATTTCCCGACAAGACCGACGATTTTGTGCTCCACAGCCTCATAATCGACTGTTTTGCCGAGATTATCCGCGAGCCCTGCCTCGCGCAAATCTGCGTGCAGCGTTACGTTGATAACGACATCCTGCTTGTTGCGTCTTTCCTGTTCAGTCGTGCCTATAATGCAGGATGCCTTGATATCTTGTATATAAATTTCATCCACAGACAGCCTCAATTACCTTACGGCGCTTCATTACTTAAGATTTCGGTGCAGGCTATGTTTTTTCCTGCGCAGGAGCATATACCATTTGCGGTTTGCTATGTAAAGTGGAATAAGCCTTCGCCAACAATATTATGCGTTATTTAACATCGACATACATGTCTGTATGGCTTCTAATTTGTGGCAATATTACGAAATTAATCAATATATCGCACATGGCGCACGGTTGTGGCGCACACTTAAGGAATACTTAAGGAACCTTGTGTCTGCATATTCTTGATTTTTCATGAGTTTCTCGTTATAATCTTCAACGAAGCAAGCAGGCTTAATGCCTTTTGCTTCCGGTCGGAAGGTAGGCCAGGCCTTCCGACCAACTAACTGGTTTTGTAATTTATATTTTTTGTTTTATATTTCATTAGACGTTTTTCTTCACAATAACGAGCAACTGGCAGGGCGAACCTCGTTTATTGAACGAGTCCAAAAAAACCGCTTGACAGCGACCCCGGCAGAGCATATAATTACTGAAATTGCAATGTACCTTTAACTCCAGTCCCGTGAGGCTGAGAAGGTCGGTTTCAAGGCGTCAGTGTATCAGCCTTCTTGCCATATCACGGGCAGGAAGGCTTTTTTGGTGCCCGGAGGTGGACACAATGACCAAAGTAATGGACGCCGATGAGATCAGACGCGCTCTAACCCGCATCGCCCATGAGATAATCGAGCGCAATAAGGGCGCTCAAAACCTCGTTATTATTGGCGTTCAGAGCCGAGGGGTCCCCATGGCAAAGCGCCTTGCATCGCTTTTGGAGAAAATCGAGGGAGTCGATGTGCCGGTGGGCAGCCTCAATGTTGCCCTTTACCGCGATGATTATGCCACCCGTTCCGCCCGCACCATCAGCGCCAGTGAAATCCCGTTTGACGTGACCGACAAGTCTGTGATCCTGGTCGATGAAGTCCTCTTTACAGGCAGGACAACCCGAGCCGCTCTCGACGCAATCATGGATTTGGGCAGACCATCCGTGATTCAGCTTGCAGTGTTGATCGACCGAGGTCACAAGGAGCTTCCCGTTAAGGCCGATTATGTGGGCAAGAACCTGCCGACCGCTCTTAAGGAGAGCGTGGATGTCTACTGGGTCGAGACCAGGGGCGAAGACGCAGTGATGATCTCCAAGGGAGACTAATTATATGACAAAACTCACGCGCAAGGATATATTAGGCCTGCAGGATATGTCTACCGATGAGATATATCTCATCTTGGAGACAGCCCAGTCTCACAAAGAAATTCTTGGGCGACCCGTCAAGAAGGTGCCGATCCTGCGGGGCAAGTCGATATGCACTCTGTTTTATGAGAACAGCACCCGCACCCGAACAAGTTTCGAGCTTGCGGCAAAGATCATGAGTGCGGACACCACAAGCATCTCAGTCGCCGGATCGAGTATAAACAAGGGCGAGAGCTTCAAGGATACCTTGTTGACCCTTGAGGCTATGGGTGTGGATTTGTTCGTAATTCGACATGGAGCGGGCGGAGCGCCTCATTTTGCAGCCAGGACGGTCAAGTCACATATCATAAACGCCGGCGACGGCATGCACGAGCACCCGACCCAGGGTCTATTGGATATGCTCACGATCCTCGAAAACAAGGGCAAATTCGATGGGCTCAAAGTACTGGTAGTCGGAGACATAATGCACAGCCGGGTTGCGCGTTCCAATCTTTGGGGACTCAGCAAGATGGGCGCGGAGGTCAGGCTTTGCGGTCCGAGCACTCTGCTTCCTGCTGAGATCGAGCAGCTTCCGGTCAAGGTATATACCGATCTGGATGATGCTATAGACGGAGTCGATGTGGTGAACGTCCTGCGCATTCAGCTTGAGCGTATGAATCGCGGATTCTTCCCGAGTGTGATCGAATATGCTTCGATGTTCGGGGTCAACAAGACAAGGCTTATGAAGGCCAAGTCAGATGTTCTGGTGTTGCACCCCGGCCCTATGAACCGCGGAATCGAGATCACGCCCGATGTGGCAGACGGCGACTTCGCTGTGATAACCGACCAGGTCACAAACGGCGTTGCAGTCCGTATGGCTCTTCTATATCTGCTCCTTGGAGGTGGCGGCAATGTGGTTTCTGATTAAAAACGGTCGGGTAATCGACCCTTCTCAGAATCTGGACGAGACAGCCGACCTCCTGGTGGAGAATGGCCGCATATCCAAGATTGGCAAAGTTTCTGTCGAAAAGTTAGACAACGGTCAAGGCAGCGTCTATGATGCCACGGGGCTTGTTGTGACTCCGGGTCTCATAGATATGCATGTTCATCTTCGTGAACCAGGGTTTGAGTATAAAGAGACGATAGAAACGGGCGCGCAGGCTGCTGCTGCCGGTGGCTTTACTACAATCGTTGGTATGCCCAACACCAAGCCTGCTGTGGATAACCGCGCAGTGGTCGAATATGTGCTCAATAAGGGCAAAGATGCCACCGTGAATGTGTTGACCACAGGGACTGCCACAAAGGCCAATGAAGGCAAAGAGATGGCCGAGCTTGGTGAGATGATAGACGCAGGGGCTGTAGCAATTTCAGATGATGGATTTCCCGTCCAGAGCGCCGATCTGATGCGCAGGATTATGGAATACGCCGCAATGCTGGGTGTTCCGTTCCTAGCTCACTGCGAGGACAAGTCGATGACCAGCGACGGCATCATGAACGAAGGAATAATGGGCACGATATTGGGTCTGCGGCCGTGGCCTCGCCAGGCTGAGGAGATAATGATCTGGCGAAATATTATGATTGCCGACCTGGCAAAATGCCGTTTGCACGTTCAACATGTCACGACTGCAGGTGGGGTCGAGGCTATAAGATGGGCGAAGTCGCGCGGCATTGCGGTCACATGCGAAACCTGCCCGCACTATTTTTCTTTGACTGATGAGGCTCTCAAGGAATATGACACGAATGCCAAAGTCTGCCCGCCGCTGCGAACGCAGTCGGATGTTGATGTACTTAAGGAGGCTTTGGCTGACGGGACTATTGATGTGATTGCGACAGACCATGCGCCGCACGCTCAGAACGAGAAGGAAGTGGAGCTTCAGGATGCGGCATTCGGGATGGTGGGGCTTGAGAGCGCGCTGCCTCTTGTGGTGACGTACCTGGTGAAGACAGGCGTATTATCATTGGCGGATGCTATAGCGAGGATGACAATTGCTCCGGCCAATGCTCTCGGCATAGACTCAGGTGCTCTCAAAGAGGGTGCAATTGCCGACATAACGATTATCGATCCCGAGGCAAAGGTTACAGTCAAGGCGTCTGAGTTCAAGTCGAAGAGCAGGAACACGCCTATTGATGGGATGGAGTTGACTGGCAAGTCCGTGGCTACCATCGTGAGTGGCGAAATAGTGTACGAAACAAAACCTGTAAAATCATAGCATCTGTGCTCCCTCTCCTGGAGGAGAGGGTTGGGGTGAGGGCACAGCCTTTATAAGGAGTAAAATTTGTGAATACTCTGTACGAAAAAATCTTCAACGCCGGCTGCATAAAATTCGGCGAATTTAAGCTCAAAAGCGGGATAATGTCGCCTATATACTGCGACTTGCGAATGCTTGTGTCCAGTCCATCTTTATTAGCAGAAATTGGTGAGGCGCTTGGAGCAAAGGCAAAAAAAATCGGTTGTGATCGAGTTGCAGGAATCCCATATGGCGGCGTTCCAATTGCGGTAGCTGCAAGCATATCTAGCGGTATCCCAATGATCTATCCACGCAAAGAAGTAAAGGATTACGGCACTAAGAAAGCTATTGAGGGTGCATTTTGTCCAGGCGAGAAGGTGCTGGTAATAGATGATCTGGTCACCGATGGTGGAAGCAAGATAGAAGCCATCGAACCTCTCAAGGCAGCTGAGCTCGTTGTTACAGATATATTGATTATCCTGGATCGTGAGCAGGGCGGTGCAAAGTTACTTGCCGATGCCGGCTACAAGCTCCATTCTCTTTTCACTTTATCAGAGTTGACAAGCGCACTTGCCGAAGCTGGAAAAATTGGACCTGAAATGGAAAAGAAAGTGTCTGAGTTTATCAAAGCGAATCAGTTTTCATAGAGTAATTTAATTGAGCGGCCAATGGTCTGGGCTCTTAGCTCTCCACTCTCCGCTCTCAGCTGCATAGGGAGTTCAAATTGAAAGCGATCTTATTACTTGCGGACGGAACCACATTCGAGGGGGAATCGATCGGCGCAAATGGCACCACGATAGGTGAGGCCGTATTTGCGACCGCTATGACGGGTTATCAGGAGATGCTGACTGATCCGTCTTTTGCAGGCCAACTGCTCACACTGACCTATCCGCTGGTGGGCAATTATGGAGTAAACCCTCAGGATGTGGAGTCGGGCAAGATACAGGTGGAAGGGTTCATCGTCCATGAACTGTGCGAAGAGCCGAATAACTGGCGCTCGGATATGACTCTGCGCGAATATCTCACCAAGGGCGGGATTGTATCGATGCAGGGGATAGACACACGTGCTCTTACCCGCCACCTGCGTGTGAGCGGCGTCATGATGGGTGCGATGTCCACCGAGATGACGGTCGCCGAACTCAAGAATACCCTTGAAAGCGCGCCAAACTATGGTGATTTAAACTTCGTCGAGCGTGTGTCTACTAAGCAGGCGTATGACTGGACAGGTGATGAGTGCAGCAGCCTGGATGAGTGCCCTGAACCAAAGTGCCACGTCGCACTGATCGACCTGGGGATCAAGCGAAATATTGCGAGGTGTCTGGCTAAAGAGGGCTGCAAAGTAACAGTGTTGCCATGCAATGCGACTGCGGACGATGTGATGCAAGTCGAGCCGGATGGAGTCGTGTTCTCCCCCGGCCCTGGCGACCCGACGCAGCTCACGGATACTGTTGCGACTATGCGCGCGCTTATCGGCAAGAAGCCTATATTAGGCATATGCCTGGGCCACCAGATGTTCGGAATGGCGATGGGTGGAGATATCATCAAGCTCAAGTTTGGCCACAGGGGAGCAAACCACCCGGTCAAGAATATTATAAATGGCAAGGTCAGCATTACTTCGCAAAACCATGGATATGCGGTAGACCCTGCTAACCTATCGGATGATGCAGAGGTCACGCGTATTAATTTGAACGACGGCACTGTAGAGGGTCTTCGTCATAAGCACCTGCCGATCTTCTCGATACAGTATCACCCGGAGGCTTCGGCTGGTCCTATGGACGAGGGGTATCTGTTCAAAGAGTTTGTAGACAATGTGATGGGAGCGATGTGACTTGCAATTAAAAATATACTATTTGATTGGGATTATTATCATCGGCTACGGCCTCAGAAAAGCGTCTAGGGGGTATGCGATGAAATCAAAGCCGAGAATACTTCTCGGCCTTTCTATGGTGCCTGTAGGTGTGTCTT
This sequence comes from bacterium, assembly GCA_021371935.1. Taxonomy (NCBI): domain Bacteria; species bacterium. The sequence continues at coordinate 20,531 of JAJFVF010000004.1, read as the reverse complement.
TGTTCTTTCAGAATAATAAACCCATTGCAGTAGCCTTAGTTATATTGGGTGTGACCATATTTGTATGTAGTCTGTTGGCGATAAGGCGTGAAGTCAGGCGTATTCGTTAGTTCTAGTCTTACAAACTCAATAGGAGGCAGCAAGATGAGCGAGATTACTCTGGTAGGCATTATTGCAGGCATCATTGCGGGACTGAGCATTTTGACAGCCACTGTTCTTTCATATCGTCAAAAGCGCCGAACAGGCAGATGGCCGAGCGAGGTGGTGGGTTACAAGCCAGGTGTGAGCTGGTTTACTTATATGCTCATTTTGTGGCTTTTTGGGAGAGCACAAATACCTGGAATCATGCTAAAAAAGTTTCCATTATTTGTTTTGGTGCCGGGTTTTGACTTGACTATGTTCATTGCTCTCGCTGTTCTGGCAGGGTTCGCTTTCAAGTGGGCATTCGGCTCTGAATGGCATTGGAAAACCGGATTATGGATTACTTCTATGATGGTGCTTCCTGCATTAGTATCAGGTCTTGTAATAGCGGATATCCTGCGGTATATGTCGATGCCATGGATATGGATCCTGGCAGTACTGATAGCTGTATTTTTATCGCCGCATCTGGCAAGGCTTGCATATGTTGAGTTTTATGCTAGCAGAATCGACTCGATTGCCGATAATCGTCCGAAAATCATAATCGCTAACAAATAACTGAAAGAGAGTAGTATGCCGAAACGTAAAGATCTAAAAAAAGTAATGGTAGTAGGCTCCGGGCCGATTATAATCGGTCAGGCGGCTGAGTTCGATTATGCAGGCACGCAGGCATGTAAGGCTCTGCGCGAAGAGGGTATCAGTGTCGTTCTGCTGAATTCCAATCCGGCAACGATCATGACGGACGTAGATGTTGCGGACAAGGTCTATATCGAGCCGATCAACGTGGAGTTTGCGACCCGTATAATCGAGCAGGAGCGCCCCGACGGCCTGCTTCCGACACTTGGCGGTCAGACGGGTCTAAACCTGGCGGTGGAACTGGCAAACGCAGGCATACTGGATAAATATAACGTCGAACTTCTCGGCACGCCTCTGCAGGCCATTATGGATGCTGAGGATCGCGAGCTGTTCAGAACACTTATGCGCAATATAGGCGAGCCGGTCCCGGAAAGCTGGATTGTGCAGACGCGAGATGAAATCCAGCAGATCATCGACTCAAATCCGCCCTGGCCGCTCATCGTTCGACCGGCATACACACTCGGCGGCACAGGCGGCGGCGTTGCTTATAACGCAGAGGAACTGCTTGATATAGGCTCACGCGGGCTTAAGCTTTCATTAAAGAGCCAGGTCATGATCGAGCGATGCCTGCTGGGTTGGAAAGAAGTCGAGTATGAGGTGATGCGTGATGCCAATGACACGTGTATCACAATCTGCTCGATGGAAAACTTCGACCCGATGGGCATTCACACCGGCGATTCGATAGTAGTGGCGCCCATGCAGACCTTGACGGATAAAGAATACCAGATGCTCCGGTCGGCTTCGCTTAAAATTATTCGCGCACTTAAGATAGAGGGCGGATGCAATGTCCAGCTGGCAATGAACCCGAACGGGTTCGAGTATTATGTGATCGAGGTCAATCCCAGGGTCAGCCGGTCATCTGCGCTTGCATCCAAGGCCACGGGTTATCCGATTGCGAGGGTAGCAGCGAAGATAGCGACGGGTCTGCACCTGGATGAGATCGCAAACGCGGTCACAGGCAAGACCAAGGCCGCTTTCGAGCCGACAATCGACTATATAGTCGCCAAAATTCCGCGCTGGCCGTTCGATAAGTTTTATCAGGCTGACCGCACTGTCGGCACTCAGATGAAGGCCACAGGCGAGGTCATGTCCATCGACCGGACATTCGAGGCGGCAATTATGAAGGCCGTCAGGTCATTGGAGATAGGCCTGCACTGGCTCAAGCTGAAAAACTCGGACGAGATAACTGACTCGCAGATCGAGCATGGTCTAATTAAGGCAACCGACGAACGGCTGTTTCTTGTCGCCGAGGCTCTGCGGCGGGGCTGGAGTATAGAGCGTATATGTGAACTGTCTAGCATAGACCGCTGGTTCATCTCGAAGCTAAAGAATATCACTGATATGGAAGCCGAGCTTAAGAGCAGGGCAGGGGAGATCAAGGCACTTGCTTCGGGCAGGATTGCGACCGAGCCTGGCGCTCTCGACCTGCTCAGGCGCGCAAAGACCATGCGCTTTCCAGACAGGGTAATCAGTCTGCTCACCGATGCAAACGAGACTCAGCTTCGGTGGATTCAAAAGAAACTTGGGATGCTGCCGACATATAAGATGGTGGACACCTGCGCAGCCGAGTTCGAGGCTGAGACGCCGTATTTTTATTCGACCCATGAGCGCGAAGATGAGACCGGAACAGAGCTAGGGTTGCGGGTAAACGGCTCGGCAGGAGCCTCGCCCTCCCAGGCAGGGACTCCCTCTCCTGGGGGAGAGGGTCGGGGTGAGGGCGCAATGTCCAAACCAAAGGCTATAGTTATAGGTTCCGGCCCGATCAGGATAGGCCAGGGTGTGGAGTTCGACTACTGCAGCGTCCACAGCGCATGGGCGCTGCGCGATGCTGGTTACGAGTCGATTATTATAAACAACAACCCCGAGACTGTTTCGACCGACTTCGACACATCCGACCGCCTCTATTTCGAGCCTCTCACTCTTGAAGATGTGCTCAATATCATAGAGTATGAACAGCCGGACGGTGTGATTCTGCAATTCGGCGGTCAGACGGCTGTCAACCTGGCGAAGCCGTTGAATGCTGCAGGAATACCCATTTTCGGCAGTGATTTCAAGTCGATAGACCTTGCCGAGGATCGTGATCAGTTCGAGCATATCCTTCGTGAGCTTGATATTCCAAAACCGGCAGGCCGGGCGGTATTCGGCATAGACGAGGCCGTTCAGGTAGCAAAGGAGATAGGTTTCCCTGTTTTGGTCAGGCCGAGTTATGTGCTCGGCGGCAGGGCGATGGAGATTGTGTATACCGAGCCCGAGCTTCGCACATATGCTCAGTATGCGTTGGATATCAGTCCCGACCCTGATGCGCCGATATTGATCGATAAATACATTTTGGGCAAGGAGGTCGAGGTCGACGTCATCGCCGATGGTGTGGACTGTCTGATCCCAGGTATCATGGAGCACATCGAGCGCGCGGGAGTGCATTCAGGCGACAGCATGGCAGTCTGCCCGCCGCAGACACTCTCGCAGGATGTCATAGACCAGATCATCTCTCATGCGACAAAGATCGCAAAGGCTCTGGATGTGCGCGGTCTGATGAACATTCAGTTCGTAATTGACGATGACGAGGTTCAGATAATAGAGGTCAACCCTCGTGCCAGCCGCACAGTGCCGTACCTGTCCAAGATTACCGGGGTTCCGATGATCCAGGTTGCGACGAATGTGGTGCTGGGTAAGAGTCTTGCCGAGCAGGGCTATGAGTCCGGTCTATATCAGCGGCAGCCGAGCCTGGCAGTAAAGGCACCTGTTTTCAGTTTTCAGAAGCTCACTGAGGTGGATGTATCACTTGGTCCCGAGATGAAGTCTACCGGTGAGATCATGGGGATCGATATGGACTTTTCGCGCGCGCTGTATAAGGCAATGGTTGCCAGCAGTCTCGACGCTCCCATTGCGGGCAGGATGATAGCCACCATCGCCGACCAGGACAAAGAGGAGGCTCTGCCGATCATACGCGAGTTTGTCGATCTGGGCTATGAGGTCTATGCGACTGAGGGCACTGCTCGATATCTGACGATCAACGGTGTCAGATGCACTGAGGTCAGGAAGATCAATGACGAGCAGTCTCTGAACCTTATGCAGCTTATTGTTCAAAATAAGGTCGATCTGCTCATCAACACGGCCTCAAAGGATAAGAAGATCGAACAGGAAGCAGCCGTGATCCGAAAAGCCAGTGTCCAGCGTTCGATCCCATGTATTACGTCTCTGGATACAGCTAAGGCTCTGCTCTTTGCTCTCCGCTCGAAGCAGCGTGGTGAGAAGGCTGCTTGCCTGCCGATTGACCAGTATTTGGTGGGGTCGCGAGTATAATTCAGATAAACCGGTTTATATGATTTCTGAGTGCGTGGGTAATATGAATCGTCATTAATAGTCAATCGAATGATGAACCCAAAACGCATCCGAAATCTGAATTCCTGCTCTGCGAAACCAGGCGCTGTGGTCTACTGGATGAGCCGAGACCAGCGCGCCTCCGACAACTGGGCGCTTGTTTTTGCACAAGAGCTGGCCATCGAGCGCTCGTCTCAGCTTACTGTAGTCTTCTGCCTGGCTCCATCATTTGGCGATGCCACTCTTAGGCAATACGCATTTATGCTAAAGAGCCTGAGGCATGTGGAGTCCCGGCTCGATAAACTTGGGATTCCGTTTTTTCTACTGACTGGCTTTCCATATGACGAGGTCCCGGCATTTCTCAAGTCCAACAATGCGGGTGCACTGGTTACCGACTTCGATCCACTTCGCATAAAGCGCGAATGGAAAGAGCGTGTAGTTGGTGCAATAGATATTCCTGCATATGAGGTGGACGCGCACAATATTGTTCCATGCTGGGTTGCATCTTCCAAGCAGGAGTATGGGGCATATACGTTTCGTCCAAAGCTGCAGCGCCTTCTGCCTGAGTTTCTCGATGACTTTCCCACGATTTCCCCGCATCCTTTTCGATGGAACGGACCTGTCGACAAGATCGACTGGAAAGCTGCTGAAACATTTCTGACAGTTGACCGCAGCGTCTCAGAGGTGCATTGGATCGAACCGGGTGAGTATGCGGCCTCAAGGGTGCTGAGGCAATTTATTGACGATAAACTGGCTGATTATCCTCTGCGTAGAAATGATCCGACACAGGACGGTCAGTCCAACCTCTCGCCGTATCTGCATTTCGGTCAAATATCCGCCCAAAGGATTGCGCTGGAAGTCGATAGGTCGGGACTTGTTGCAGAAGATTTTCTGGAGGAGCTGATAGTCCGTCGTGAGCTTTCGGACAACTTCTGTTATTACAACAGAGCCTATGACACTACGGCTTGCTTTCCCGACTGGGCAAAGCGCACACTTGACGATCACCTAAATGATCCGAGGCCGGAGATATACTCGGTTGATGAACTGGAGAATGCCCGGACACATGATCCATTGTGGAATGCGTGCCAGACTGAGATGATAAAGCGTGGAAAGATGCATGGCTACATGCGCATGTACTGGGCGAAAAAGATACTCGAGTGGACTCCGACGCCTGAAGATGCGATGCGCGCGTGTATCTATCTCAATGACAGATATGAACTCGACGGCAGAGACCCGAACGGGTATACGGGGATCGCATGGAGCATAGGCGGCGTGCATGACAGGGCATGGAAGTCGAGGCCGATATTCGGCAAGGTTAGATATATGAGCTATAATGGATGCGCAAGGAAATTTGATACGGTCAAATACATTCAAATGATGCATGACACATAGCCGCGCATACTTCAAACCAATAGATCATCAAGCTCTCTATCCGACAGTCACTTCCACCTCATGCTCGCAGCCGTCGGCAAAGAACGGCAGCATATCTCCCAATACCGGTTCGCCGTCAACAATTATGGATGCACCTTTTCCGGTATGAGTTGCCGATTGCTTGATGTGGATATTGTATGTATCGCCTCTGAAGCGTCTTATGACCATACACTCAAACCATGACTGCGGCAGTGAAGGATTTATTATAAGCCCTTCGTATGTTGCGGTAATGCCGAATATATTTTCGATCAGAGATGAATACACAGCGAGCATGTTTTCAGCGTCGGGAGTTTCGCTGGTCAATGGCAGTGAGCTTTCAATCTCAGTGAGGGTGGGGCATATAGACTGAAGATATCGAACGCGTCGTGGCAGGCGCTGTTCTTCGGGCACTTCTTCCGGCTGAGTGTTGCCTTGACCAGCTATCTTCTCAAGAAGAGCTGTGAACTCATCGGATGGCCTGATGAATGACCACAACTTTATTGCTTTTTCCAGAGTCATGCGATCCTGTTCAGATTCAACGAAGCCGTTAGCACACTTTTTGATTACTCGTTCGCAGTGCTCGCGGAGGGTCATAACCAGCCCATCTTTGAACGCCACAGTCTGCGAGAGCACACCTATATTTCCTGTTTCCGCCACATAACTCGCCGTGCAAATCGCAAGCGAGAGCATTTCACCCGCTGACAGGTCTATTCGTGAGAACTCATCGGGGTGGTAATTGCCTGTGGCAGAGAGTCTGGCTGCGAAATTAACCAATGCTTCCCGGAACAGATATGCCGCATTCGCTCCAATCGGCAGACAGCGTGTCATCTCGTTTGCCGGGTTCGGCATATGCTGCATTGCGCACGCTGTATACGATTCATATGGCAGCCATGTGTTTACCAGCGCATCCAGCACGTTGTCCTGAGTCTGCACCTTTATAGACGAGGTGAGCTTGTCCCAATATTCCCGCGAAGAACTGATTGCGCCCGCGACAGCCTCCGTTTTGCTCAAGGAACGTGCGATCTCGGCAGCCTCGTCGGCATTTGTCGCCGCACCGAAACAGAATCCGAACTCAGCTTCCCCTTCTATAGGGATTTCGATATCAATCGTCAGTCCGGCTACAGGTTTTACCGCTATTGCGTCAGATATTTCGTTTGTTTCCCCGACTAGTGCGACAGGGTTTGACGCTGTCCTTTCGCTGCCTATGTAGTCTGATTTTTCTGTCGGGCACATCATTGCGGGCAGCGTGCAGGCGTGGAAAAGCACAAGGTTGGATAAGTCGTCTGAGTTTCTCGCGCGGTCCACCGACTCCAAAGGACGCCTCATAAGGATTGTCTTTTCCTGATTGAGGTATCGCAGCTCAAGCGGGGAGGTGACTGCTGGTTCCACGTAAGTGGCAATTCTGAGATTACGGATTTGCGCACAACGGTTTTCCAGGCGCACATGCCACAGCTCGCAGGGCTGGCCTGGTGCGGCAGCTATGGTGAGAGTGCAGGCAATCTTGTCCTTAAGGCTATATGCCTGAACTTGTCCGGGCAGGAATCGGACCTCATACTCGTCCGTTTCCGCGCACACCGGATTATAAAAACCCGACCAGACTTTGCCGTTCTCGGTATCTTTAATATACAAAGCTTTGGTCGTCGTTATGGGCGTCTTGCCGAGGTAACTTCTCTCAGCGCCGTTCGGAGTCGCTTCCACGCAGTAATTCGAGCCGGGGCAGCACAGCAATCCTCCGAAAGCGGAAGTGCCGCCTGCCTGGCTCACAACATATGCATTATTCTCAGCGAATCTGCCGGCTGCATATACAACCCCAGATCCAACATCTTTTCCGGGACGAATTATCATTTTGGGCATCTCACATTGGTAGTAATCTAAATATCGGCAGACAACTGCCCCTGCTTTATCCCGAATAATACCGGACTAAGAGCCCAAAATAATCGCAGAGGCGCGGAATAGCCCCATAAGTTTGGGCGCGATATCCTTATATCGCGCCCACTAAGAAATGCCGTTATTCTCAAAATATCAGTCTATACTCACGATTGATCCCTGTTCAAAAGGCACTTGCCCAACTTCATTCGAGTTCCCATTTTTATGGACTATGACCCTGAACGACTTGCACTCACTGGCGTAATTGCCCTCAGCTTTACCTATTTCGAGCCAGTCTCCAGCCAAGTTAATCGGTACAGTGACAAAGCTGCCTTTCTGATAATCGGTAGTTACTCCATCATCATCAAACAGCGTGAATGAACCTTCACCCGGATACACATGAAGCTCGATCTCTTCCACAGGCTTTTCGCCTATAAAGTTCATCGACTGTGCCATAGGGATAATGCCGCCTGATTTCACAAAAATTGGAATTCTGTCCAGCGGGGTCTCGCATGTGATCTTACAGCCGCCGTCATAAACTGCGTCGGTCCAGAAATCCGTCCATTTGCCTTCTGGCAGATATACATCTCTGCTTGAGCCATTCTCGACAGGCGCAATCATCATAGACTCGCCGAACAAGAACTGGTCATCAACCTCATACGTTTCGCTGTCATTCGGGTAATCCATGACCAGTGCCCTGACAATCGGCAGCCCCGTCCTGCACATGCAGTAGAACGAGCTATAAATATAAGGCAGCAGTCTCATCCTGAGCTTAGCGAAGTCCCTGAATATTTTCTCAGGCTCTTCACCGCGTTTCCACGGCAGCAGCGATTCGTCACCCTCCCATGCGTTTATCATGGCGAGCGGCGAGAGGAACATATTCTGTGCCCGCCGCAAAAACTCCTCATCAGACTTTGCTTCTCTGAGTTCGGGGCACCACAGGAACCCGGAAAAGCCCGAAGTAGCCTGAGCACGGATATACTGGTTGAGCTGATAATAATCGCTGTAGATGCACGATGGATGCGCCTGGCCGCCTGCGAATGTCGCCCTGAGCAGGAAGTATGTCCGAATTCCCAGCTTCTCGAACATTTCATGCATTGCCTGACTGTATAGAAAGCCGGTCAGGTTATGCATTTGAGAGCCGGTCAGTCCCGATGGAAATTGTGTATCGTCAGGATAGAACCATGGCGGGGTATAGTCAGACCCATCGCACTCATCCAGCTTATAACCATCAATGCCGATATCGATATGCTCGGCTGTGTGCTGTTTCGCGAAGATATTGCGTGTATCCTGGAATGTAAAGTCCGGCACCGCGCCGCCCATGCCCTTTTTGTCCGCCAGAAGTCCCTTCTTCTTAAGCTCATCATAGAAAGGCGCATCCTCATGCACCCACTCATGTTCCCAAAGGTTCACGTGATAACCGTTATCTCGCATCCACTTCACGTACGCCTTTGGGTCGGGGTAATACTCCTTGTTCCAGACATATGTGCATGGGTATGTATGGGTCTGCCATTTCGGCTCCAGTCCTATCACATCGCATGGTATGTCACGGTCACGAAACTCTTTTGCGCTCTCAATGGTCTGATCTGATTTCCAATTGCTCGGCATTCGATACCAGAACCCAAGCCCCCACTTGGCGGGCATTTTCAACCTGCCCCTGAGCAGAGTCTGCAGTTCGGATATTCTCCTGAACGATGGCCCATAGATAAAGAAATAGTCCAGCGTCTTTTCGGGCGCGCTGAAAGTATATTCATCCAGTCTGCTCCAGCACATATCGAAGTTGGAGTAACCGTAGCTGTTGAGAAAGAGTCCATAACCCCGTGTGCTGTAGAAGAACGGATCGGGCGCATGCGCATTGCCGCTGTCTGACGGGGGATCGGCGTTGGTCTTGATATTCCGCAGCTTGCCGCGCTGATCCAGACTGTGAAACTGCAGTCCAAAACCGAAAAAGTGTTCATCCTCACCCGATGAGTTTTTACTGCCGCAATATTGATCGTTCCACCAGGCAGCGCTGTCTGTGAGCATGGTGCCTTCCGCACTATAGAATTCAATCTTACCGGTGTCCTTGTGGACCGACACCTTCAGCTTGCTCGTCGCAATTTCTACAACCTCACTGCCCGATTCTGCAATTAGGTCCACGTGTTCCCATTTGTGCTGCGTAATCGCGTAACCCTCTGGTGCAGGGTTGACGCTTTTTGGTCCCACCTGCACTCGTATTACGTCGTCGATATAAGCCGTGATTTTGACCCATCCATTGTCGTAGCCGAGGGCAAGCACATTGCCGGAACATTCGGCACTCTTGAAATTTATAAGCTGCATACTACTAATACTACTCCTGCATCTTAATATAGTTGAGTCTGCCACCTGCCAGCACCACGTCTATCTCTCTTTCAGACAGATCGTGCGTGAGTTTAATGGACACATTCTTTGTCCTATCAATAAGTATCGGTTCGCTCTTCCCGGTCTTCATAGCATCCACATTTGCAATTTCGACGTCGTCGAGTTGCTCCATGAGGTCATAGTCCGCCGGATCAGCGAGTTTGAGAGGCAATATTCCGAAGTTAATCAGGTTTTGCCTGTGGATTCTTGCAAAGGACTTGGCTATCACAGCCTTAACGCCGAGATACATTGGAGCCAGAGCTGCATGTTCGCGCGATGAGCCTTGGCCATAGTTTTCGCCGCCCAGTATGAAACCGCCGCCATACTCTTTTGCGCGTTTCGCGAAGTCCGGGTCGACCGCGGTGAATACGAATTCAGATATGGCCGGTATATTCGACCTCAGCGGTAATACTTTTGCTCCTGCGGGCATGATGTGGTCGGTCGTGATGTTATCGCCCACTTTGAGCAGGATTTTGCCCGACAGCATTCCCGATAGTGCATTGTTCTGCGGAAGAGGCTTGATATTTGGACCTCGAACCACCTCCACTTTTTCCGGTTCATTAGTCGGAGTGATTATCATTCTGTCATCTACCAGATACTTCTCCGGGTAATCGAACTTGGTCGGTTCCCCCAGTTTTCTAGGGTCGGTAATCACGCCATATATTGCCGCCGCAACAGCCACTTCAGGTCCTGCCAGATACACATTTGCACTCTTGGTCCCGCTTCTGCCCTCGAAGTTTCTGTTAAATGTTCTGATGGAGACTGCATTTGTCTTTGGAGCCTGACCCATACCGATGCATGGGCCGCACGCAGATTCCAAAATTCGTGCTCCAGATGAGATCAGGTCAGCCAGTGCGCCGTTTCTCGCGATCATCTCAAAGACCTGTTTCGAGCCGGGCGATATGACCAGACTGACCCCAGGATGCACGCTTTTGCCTTTAAGCGCTCCGGCCACGACCATCAGGTCTCTCATCGATGAATTCGTACAGCTTCCGATAGCCACCTGATCAACTTTATTGCACTCAACTTGCACAACCTTGACCACTTTGTCCGGCATGTGCGGTGTTGCTATCATGGGTTCAAGTTTATCTAAGTTTATCTCAATAACTTCATCATATTCGGCGTCAGTATCTGCCTTAAGCTCTCGCCATTCATTCTCGCGTCCCTGAGCTGCCATAAACTCACGCGTGATATCGTCGCTTGGGAAGATTGAAGTAGTGGCTCCTAGTTCAGCGCCCATGTTGGTAATGGTGGCTCTGTCCGTCGCCGACAGGCTCGCAACACCCTCTCCGCCGTATTCGATAATCTTGCCGACGCCGCCCTTGACGGTCAATATCCTGAGCACTTCCAGGATCACATCTTTTGCCGAAACCCAAGGCTGTAGTTTGCCGGAGAGTTTGACAAGGCATATCCTGGGCATAGGCAAATAGAACGGCTGACCCGCCATAGCTGCCGCCACATCCAGCCCTCCTGCTCCTATCGCAAGCATTCCAAGCCCGCCTGCGGTCGGCGTATGGCTGTCCGAGCCTAGAAGAGTATCTCCCGGCACATCGAACCTCTCAAGCTGGACCTGGTGGCATATCCCATTGCCCGGCCTGGAGAAATATATGCCATGTTTGGCCGCCACGCTCTGCAGATATGCATGGTCGTCCGCATTCTCAAAGCCCGCCTGCAGCGTATTGTGATCCACATAGCTCACGGAGCGCTTGGTGCGCACCTTGTCCACGCCCATAGCCTCGAATTGCAGATAGGCCATAGTTCCTGTGGCGTCCTGGGTAAGAGTATGATCGATGCGAATGGCTATTTCTTTTCCCGCAGCCATCTCGCCTTCGACCAGGTGGCCCTTGATTATCTTCTTTGCTAAGCTCAGTCCCATGTTAATATCCTTCGATTGTAAGTTCAGGGTGTATTATACCAAGAGCACAAGAAAATTAGTATTGATTATTTTATATTTGATATTTATTGGCGAGTCTACGGGTTGTACAAGAAGTCTTACAGTGCACTTGACTGGATTCCACAACAGGCTATAATAAATGCGGTTGACAGCAAAAAAAACAATAATTGGCAGGATACAGCCAATCAACCCTTGAGGCGCCTGCGTATACCATAAACACTGCATGTTGCAGTTGGTTGTGTGTGTACGCAGGTGCCTTTGTTATTGGCTATTGATGCGGAAAGGAAGTGAAGCTATGAGTATAATATCACTTGCGGATGCCTGTAATGAAGATTCGACAACAATCGGCCCAAAGGTAGGAAACCTGGCCAAGTTGATGCAGGCCGGGTTACCGGTGCCATCAGGTTGGGTTATCCCGGCGCAAATTTGCCGAGAGCATTTCGCGGCATGGGGAATAAACGACGATATTCCAGATGCGGAAATTTACGCGAAGGTGCAAGACGGTGAATTGACGGCTGAATTGCTGCAGGCGTTGGCACGACTTCCTGATATTCCTTTAGCAGTGCGTAGTTCCGCGGCTTTGGAGGATGGCACCTCCGCCAGCTACAGCGGTGTGTTCGAGACGGTGTTGGGCGTCAAAGGGCATGCATCCTTGACGAAAGCCGTGCGCAGGGTTTGGGCATCTTTGTTTTCACCCAAAGCACTGGCTTATCATAGACAAGTCTCAAAGACGAACGTACCGCAGTGTATGGCCGTGTTGATAATGCCGATGATAGATGCTCACGCGGCAGGTGTGGCATTCTCAGCTCATCCGGTGGACGGCAATCCTTTCGTTATAGCGGTATCGGCGAACTATGGCTTAGGCACGACAGTGGTTGATGGAAAGTCACAAGTAGATTGTTTTCTTCTTGGCTGGGATACGTTGGCAGTCAGAGAGAGGCAGATATGCTGCAAGACTATCGGAGAGTTTCTTGGCGACGGGGGGCACATACAGACTCGTGGTATCGATAGAGCCATGCGCGAAAAACCAGCGCTGGATGATGAGATACTCCATGAGATAGGCGGACTCGTTCGCGAGGTCGATAGCCTGTTCAATATGCGTATTGATATGGAGTTTGCTGTTTCAGAACAAGGCATAGCAGTTTTGCAGGCGCGGCCTGTGGTGAATCTGCCTCCATATTTCCCGGATGATCCCCGCCTTGATAATAAAGAAGTTATCTGCTGTCATCAGGAACGGATGGAGCCTTTGACGCCATATGCGCAAGCTGGTTTTGTAGACGATATCGATCCAACGTTTCCCCTTCCTCCATGGCCGATGGAGTTATGCGAAATGTCCATTCATCATGGGCGCGCATTCGGTAAAATACCCAATAACCCGGAACTGACCGATTGCCCCGAATCTCCATGGGAGGATCGGTCGTTTATCAAGCGGATGTTGTCATATGATGATCCAAATATCGTTTATAAGGACTGGTATGAGTACGCCGACGTCGTCTATGGACAAATGATTCCTTCACTGCGGGCACGTTCTGAGCATATTCTTCGTATGTCTGATGATCTGCTGCATGCCATGAGCCAATGTGATTTTGCAGACTTGGTTGACGAAGCCGTTCGACTTGACAGGGAAGCCGGGACCCTCTACTTGGCGGGATCATATCCTACCTATGAGACTCTGCGTAGAATTGATGTGATTGTGCGCGATTGCCTGAGTCTGCCATGGCAGCAGTCCCAACAAGTCGCGCTCACTATGATCCAGGGTGCGCCAAAGCTCACACATCTGCGCGATGCCGAAATAGAGCAGGCTGCTCGCGATGATAAACTGGAGAATGTAATAGCTCATTGGGGTTATTCTTTTCTTAGGCGAGATGACCTGCTGGACATTGCAACCTGGAGGAGCTGGAGAGAGGACACGACACCGTTGGACCTCGCAGTGAGCAATCTGCGCAAAATTCCTGATATGCCCTCTATTTCCGAGCGTGTGCAGTGTGCTGCCGATGAAAGCGATGTTCGTTTTGGTGAAGTTCTGGAAGCTATCCGAAGCAGTATGAGTGGTGGAGAATCATACGAGAAAATCTTTGCAGCATGTGTGCGTGCATCTCGTCGCATATTTCCCTTAAAGGATGACAGAGACCTGGTATTATCACACGCTCAGTCCGCTGTTCGGCTGGTGCTTTGCGAAGCCGGACGCCGCCTTGTGAAAGTGGGAGTCATTGAGAATGTGGATGACATTTTCTTGCTGCATCCAGATGAAATTGTGGCTGTAGCATCTGATAAGCTTGATTTACACAGAATTGCTGTGCTGGTGAGACAGCGCGAAACAGAGCAGAGGCGTTTGGCGCGCTACACTATGGCACAGTTGCCTCCACCAATACAAGAAAGCCTCCCTGGTGGTGAAGTTTTTCAGGGTGAACCTGCAAATGCAGGAGTTGCGGAGGGTCCTGTGCGCATAATTTCAACAGATCACCCAGAGGAGTTAGCGAAATTGCAGCCGGGCGAGATTCTCTGGCTGCGCGGCGAGGGAAAAGTAGGATGGACAATGTATTTTCCCATCATTGCAGGTCTCATTTATTGCGGCAATTGGCTCTGTCACGAGACTAACCTATGCCGGGAACTCGGTATTCCAGCGGTTACCGGTGTTCGTGATATTCCGGCGATTCGTAACGGTGACCTTATAAGCATAGATGGTGGAACCGGGACAATATCATTTGTCCGATAGTCGGGGCGTCATTCGATTGATCTGACGGAGGGTCTTGTCGGCTTATAACATGGCCAATATTTTCTTTTTTCGCTGTCTGTAACCAATCTGCCGGAAGGAAAAGTGCCGTCGGACAGCGTAGTCTACATGATAGACAAGCACGCGGATCAATTCCGCCAAATATAGAAAGGTTGTGAATGCGATGGCCACGAAAATGGTGATGCCTCTCCTCGGGCAGACAATGGAGGAGGGGACGATAATCAAGTGGTTCAAAAACGAAGGCGATCAGATCAAAGCCGGCGAGCCGCTTCTGGAAGTAATGACCGACAAGGTCAATATGGAGGTGGAAGCCCCAGAGGATGGGGTTTTGCGTAAGATACTTGCTCAGCCGGATGATATAATTCCAGTAAAGGACCCGATTGCGATAATAGGCAGTGCCGACGAATCAATAGATGACCTGCTTGCCGAGAGCGCTCCGGCGAAAGAAGAAGCGGTGTCTGTTGAAGCCCCTGCTCCTACACCGACTCCAGCAACTGCAGCACAGCCTTCGCCTGCTCCTGTCGCAGCCGAAGGTCCCGTATTTGCTTCGCCATCCGCAAAGAGAGTTGCAAAAGAGAAGGGCGTTGACATTGCTGCACTTGCCGGAAGAGGGACTGGTCCAGGCGGCAGAATAGTGGAGCAGGACGTACTCAATTTCGCAGCTTCAGCTCCCAAAGCCACTCCTCTGGCAGGCAAGATGGCGGCTGATATGGGTGTCGACATAAGTGCGATTACCGGAACAGGAATCGGAGGAAAGGTGACCAGTGAGGACCTCAAGCCCGCACCTGTCTACGTGCCCGCAGCTCCGCCTCTTTCGATAGGCGCAACCATTCCATTT
This sequence comes from bacterium, assembly GCA_021371935.1. Lineage (NCBI taxonomy): Bacteria > bacterium. The sequence goes on along the minus strand of JAJFVF010000004.1, from coordinate 5,315 downwards.
ACGGGCATGCGCAAGGCCGTGGCATTGAATGTGGCATCCAGCGCGCAGACGGCTCCTCATGTCACGCTTGTAGCCGAAGTCGACATGACCGAGTGCAAGCGGCTGCGCTCTCAGATCATCGACGATATCGAGAAGAACTATGGCGTGCGAATCTCATTCACGGATATCATAGCTAAGGCGACTGCGCGTGCGATCCTCGACAAGCCGATTGCTAACGCATCACTGCAGGGCGACCAGATAATCATCAACGACCATATCAACATCGGTATAGCGACCGCGATAGAGACCGGCCTTGTGGTCCCGGTCGTCAAGGATGCAGTCAGCAAGACTCTGCCTCAGATTTCAAAAGAGATCAAGGAGCTTGTCGCCCGTGCGCGATCAGGTCAGGCCGGTGGAGATGACTTCAAGGGTGGCACGTTTACCATAACAAATCTCGGTGCATTCGGCGTGGAAACATTCACCCCGATCATTACTCCTGGTCAGAGCGCGATTCTGGGTGTATGCGCAATCAAGGACAAGCCGGTTGTTGTCGACGGCGAGATCAAGGTCCGTTCGATGATGAATCTCTGTTTGTCGTTTGATCACAGAGTGATGGACGGCGCTCCGGCAGCCGAATTCCTTGCCAGGCTCAAGCAGACACTCGAATCTCCATATCTGATGTTTATGTAGACCACTGAGTGGTGAGAAGTCCGGGTTTCTTGGCTCTCAATCTCCGCTCTCAGCTTTCTTGAGGTGACAAATTATGTTAAAAGTAGCGCTGGTAGGCGCTGGAAATATGGCTCGCGTGCATGCAGGGGCTTATGCTCAGATGGATGAAGCCGAGCTGGTCGCAGTCTGCGATATCAATCCAGATGCGGCGGGCAAGTTTGCCGAGGAATATCCTGTGCAGACTTTCACTGATTTTACAGAGATGATATCCAAGGTCGATGTAGATGTTGTGGATGTATGCACACCCACCTATGCGCACTTGGACTGTATCAAAGCTGCTGCTGAAGCTGGAAAGCACGTGGCCTGTGAAAAACCACTTGCCAGAACGGTCGGCCAGGCTCAGGAGGCTGCTCACATATGCGAGGAGGCAGGTGTGACGCTTTTTATCGCGCATGTCCTGCGGTGGTTTCCTGAGTATCTAAAAATCAAAGAACTCATCTCCAGCGGCGCCATCGGTGATGTCGTCGAGATTCGCAATGTCAGGTCCGGCGCTCACCCGCGTGATCCCGAGAGTTGGTATTCGGACTATAAGAAGAGCGGTGGAGTCGTGCTCGACCTGATTGTCCATGACTTCGACTGGCTCAGATGGGTTTTCGGCAAGGTACGCCGGGTCTATGCCAGGGGCATGGCGGATTCCAAAATCCCGCTTACGGACTATGCACTCGTCACAATACGGTTCGAGAGCGGAGTCATAGCTCATGTAGAGGGCGGCTGGGCGCGGCCAAGTGGATTTTTTACGTCAGTCGAAGCAGCCGGGACCAAAGGGCTGCTCAGTTTTTCAAACTCGGAATCGACTCCTCTGGTCATTGAGCGCAAAGCTGCAGAGGGTGAAACGATGAGCATCACGGTTCCCGAAAGCCCGACACTTGAGAACCCATATTTCCAGGAGCTTCGTCACTTTATCAACTGTCTTGAAAAGGGCGAGAAGCCGGATGTGTTGCCGGATGATGGTGTCGAGGCGGTAAAGATTGCAGAAGCGGCCTTGAGGTCGATCAGTTCAGGCCAGCCGGTAGTGTTGGCTTAGCCATAGCGAGGGATAAATGTCAAAAGTAAAGATAGGAATAATGAGTTTTGCCCACATGCATGCCTATGCCTATGCTCAGGCATTGGCCGAACTTGACATTGTGGACTTTGTCGGTGTTGCCGATGAAGATCACTCGCGTGCTAAGTCAGCCGCCAAGCGTTATGGCGTCAAGGCATTTAAGAACTATGATGAAATGCTTGCATCGGATATCGAAGCTGTGGTCGTCTGCAGTGAGAATATGAACCACCGCAAGCATGTCGTGCTGGCTGCACAAAGCGAAAAGCACGTGCTGTGCGAAAAGCCGCTTGCCGGCACGCTGCACGACGCAGAGGCCATAGTCGAGGTAGCCAAGCGCAGTGAGATCAAGCTCATGACGGCTTTCCCGTGCCGTTTTCATCCGGCATACACACGTCTGAAGAGTGCGGTAGATTTGGGTGACCTGGGTGATGTGCTTGCGATCAAGGCGACCAACCAGGGTAAATGCCCGGGCGGATGGTTTACCGACCTGAAGATGTCGGGCGGCGGAGCGGTGATCGACCACACCGTGCATCTGCTCGATCTGATGCGCGATATGACCGGCGCTGAGCCTGCTCGTGTATATGCCGAGATAGACAATCGTATGCTCGGCAAGGACTTCGACGACACCGGCGTGCTCAGTGTTGATTTTACTAACGGCATGTTCGTCACGATAGATGCCAGCTGGTCTCGTCCTAAGAGCTTTCCGACCTGGGGAAATGTGAATATGGATGTGACCGGCACGAACGGCACTGCTTCCATGAAAATGTTCGGTCAGAAGATCGACATGTTTTCTGATGAGACCGGCAGCCACACATATGAATATTGGGGCGACAACATCGACCTTGTCATGGTGGGCGCTTTTGCAAAGAGCATTTTGGATGATACCGATGTTCCTGTTACCGGCGAGGACGGTGTAAAGGCTCTGCAAGTGGCGCTTGCCGCATATGAATCCGCCAAGACCGGCAAAACTGTAGATTTACTGGAATAATTCCGGCAGTCTTAATCACGAAGGCACGAAGATACGAAACCGCTAAATTTTCTTTTCGTGTTTCTCCCCTTTCGTGTTTTCGTGATAAAAGACAGTCATCTTCGACTTTGCTACGGTGCGGTGTTTTTAATCTCCCGCCGCTTCCGCAAACCACCGCTTAGTTCGGGTGCGATATCCGATTGCATCCGAAACAGAACTTCGCGATATCAGATTGCGACAACTGTTTGCAAGACTGCAAAGCTCCCGAACACTGTCATTCCGAGCGAATGTGAGGAATCTGCTGTGAACCATTCATAGATATGATTTTCAGCGTTTCAGTATTTTCAGCGCCTCAGCGGTTCTGCAACTAGTCCTTCTCCTAAAGAAAACTGAATGCTACTCCGGGCTTATTCTTCCGCCTCTTCAGCAAACCACCGCACAAACCACTCGCATGCAGCTTCTTCCATCTCTCGCTGGAAACGCGGAGCCTCATCGAACAGATGCCCTGCTCCCTGGACAATGTGTAACTCTTTGACGCATTGCAGTGAATCATATATTTCGTGTGCCTCAGGCAATACGATTGAATCTTCACTACCTTGGATAATAAGAGTAGGAGCCTGCACCATCTGCGCGAAGTCCAGAACGTCGTAGTTTCTGGGGACCCTGAGGACCATCACCTGAATGCGGGGGTCTTCTGCGGCTGCGTGTATTGCGACCGTGCCGCCCGTGCTCGATCCGTGAATTCCCATAAACCTGGTTTCGACGAATGTCTGCGATCCAAGGTAATCGAGTGCGCAGGTCAGGTCATCATACTGCTGGTCCTGGGTGGACTGTTCGGGCAGACCGTCGCTGTCGCCGTGGCCGGTGAAGTCGAACAAGAACGAGCCTATACCCTTATCAAGCAGGCGCTCGGCTATGCCGCGGTTTCTGGGGCTGGACTTGCTGCTGCCCGTGCCGTGAGCGAACACGACCATATCCCTCAGCTTCTCATCGGGTGCAAGTAGCGCCCCCGACAACCTCAGCCCCCTGGACGTTTTGAATGTGACTGTCTCTTCGATCATTCTGCATCCCCCCGTCCGACTGGTGAATGATACCACATAATTTTGTCGAGGTAAACCCGGTTGGACATTCGCGGGTGCTTCTGATAAAATCTGTGTGCGGCCACACGGCTGCGGAGGATGTATATGAGAGAACAACTGCACGCGCTTTATGATCTTCAAGCGATTGATGTCAAGATAGCCAACGCGAATGCGCAGATAGCCGCACTTACGGGTTCAAAAGAGCTTCGCGCAAAGTATGCCGCAGCCAAATCGGCACTTGAGAAAGCTGAAAAGGCGCTTGCTGCCCATGAGTTGGAGGTGCGTGACTGCGAACTCCAGCTCAAATCGATTGATGAGAAGCGCGGCAGCCTGGAAAAGCGATTGTATTCCGGCTCCATTACCAATCCAAAAGAACTATCCGCTACGGAAAGCGAGATTGAGTCTCTCAAAGGCAAACAGGGCGAGTTGGATGTGCGCACTCTGGAGCTCTATGACCTGGTGGAGGCTGCCAAGGCGAAAGTCGAGTCTTTGCGAGAGATCAAACAGACCATCGAGACCAGGGCGCGCAAGGTTATCAAGCAAGAGACGGATGCCAAAACCAGACTTGAGTCTGAGATCGCAGAGCTGACCGCACTCCGCGAATCTGCCTCATCTGGCTATACCGAAAAGCCGCTGCTATCCAAATATGAGTCGATCAGGAAACACACATGCGGCACTGGCATAGCGAAAGTTATGGACGGCAAGTGCGAGGGCTGCCATGTTGCAATTACTTCTTACACAATCGGCCAACTGGTTAAGGATGAAGCGGTAGAGACATGTGAGAACTGCGGCCGCATACTGCTGATGGATATCGAATGAGCAAGGTAGTTATATACACCGACGGCGCATCCAAGGGCAATCCGGGTGACGCAGGCATTGGTGTGGTCATATCATCGCCGGACGGCACTGTAATATGCGAAATTGGCGAATACATCGGCAAGACGACCAACAATGTCGCCGAGTATACGGCTTTGATAAGGGGCCTTGAGGAAGCGTCGAGATTGGGTGCAACCCAGATAGAAATCAGCACCGACAGCCAGCTTATGGCGCGCCAGCTTTCCGGTGTATACAAAGTCAAATCCCCGAACCTCCAGCCTCTATATGCAGAGGCAGTCAATCTGATCCGTCACTTTGCAGAGGTAAACATATCTCATGTTGTGCGTGAACTCAACAAGCGCGCAGATGAACTGGCAAACATGGGTGTAAAGAAACGGACCCAGTCCCCAAAGAAGCCAGCCCACGCAAAAAAAGAACCCAGGCAACGCGAGCTTGGATTCTAGTACATTTGTTATTTAGTATTTTGTATTGATTATTTACGCCTGATGCGAATTAAAGATACGGGTATGACTCTTAATTGCGCTCAAAAGACATAACGCTCGTCATTCCGAGCGAATGCGAGATACCGTCTTGCCTGTCAATTTTTTACGCTGGCACTTCAAACGAGGTGCCGGTTTTTAGTACTCCATATGCGATTGCCAGCAATTTTCTCATGCACGCCCCAATGGCACTCATTTTACAA